>JAGUZM010000284.1 GCA_020060805.1 Deltaproteobacteria bacterium
GATTTCAGAGGGCCTGACGGGCTTTGGACCAGGCGCGACAAGGGCCTTCCCCCGAGACCGATGGATGTTCCCTGGGACGCGGTGGCGCCCAACGCCGGCCACCTGGCCATCGTTGAGCTTCAGAAGCTCGATAAGCTCAAGTTTCTGATTTCCCAGAACGTGGACAACCTTCATCTTAAATCGGGCATTCGGCCGGATCTGCTGGCCGAACTCCATGGGAACATCTCCAAGCTCCGGTGCCGCCGGTGTGAGGGAACCGTTGATCGCGGGGAAGGGCGCACCCGTTGCGAGTGTGGCGGCAGTTTGACGAAGAGCGTGGTTGATTTCGGTGAAGCCCTTCCGCGCAAGGACCTCAAGATGTCTTTCGATCACGCCGGTAAGAGCGATCTCTTCGTGGTGGTGGGTTCAAGTTTGGTCGTGACCCCGGCCGCAGATGTGCCCCGTGAGGCACTGCGGTCAGGGGCAAAACTGGTGATCATCAACCAGGGAGAAACGCCTTTCGACAGGGCGGCGAACCTGAGGTTCCACGAAGGGATCGGCGATGTGCTCCCAGGAGCTGTGAGGAGACTCAAGAGGCTGATGGGGCTTTTCGAGTAGTCCCGTCACGGGGCAGGCTCACCCAGGATATTCCAAAGGAGGGAATCGTGGTTGACAGAATCGTCATTTACGGAAAGGCCGGATGACCTTACACGGACAGAGCCAGGTCGGCTTACGGTCAAAAAGCGGAATACGTGGACGTGAAAGCCAGTAAGGACAAGCTGAAAGAGATGCTGAAATTCTCGAAGAATGTCCGTGAGGTCCCGGTCATCGTGGAAGGGGAGAAGGTGACCGTCGGATACGGAGGGACGTGAAGGATCTGAGGGGACGCAGTTGTGATCCCGAAAGATCCATCTACGCATTGAATTTACCTCTCGACTGAACCTCACCTCCAGAAGATGGGCAAAAGAGAAAGGCTGGGGAGGGCGAGCCCGAGGGAGAGGAGAAAACAGAAGATCAGGGTAAGCCTTGCCGTTGCAGCCAGAGCCTGATTGAGGACCCGGTCGGCGTTTTTCACGACGATCCTTGTCACAGCCACGGCCAAGGGCAAAGAGAGCAAGGGCAGGAGGATCCAGGCGGAGACAAGACCTGTGAGCCAGGTGAGGAGAGGGACGGCATAGGCACCCGCAAGGAGTAAGATGTATTCGGTCCTGGCCCTCCGGGGCCCCAGGATTACGGCCAGAGTGCGTTTCCCTAGCTTTTGATCCGTGGGGATGTCCCGAAGGTTGTTGACTACCAGGATCGCCGTGATCAGAAGTCCTACCGGGATAGCCATAAGAAAAACGAGCCGAGTGATTTGAAGGGCCTGAACGTAGTAGGTCCCGCAAACGGCCACAAACCCAAAAAAAATGAAGGCGAAGAGATCTCCCAATCCGTGGGAAGCCAACGGGTAAGGCCCGCCGCTGTAAAGGAGGGCTGCCAGGATCGAGGTTGCGCCGATCACGACAACGGGCCAGCCCGAAGCCAGGACGAGATAAAGCCCCAGGACCGCTGCCAGGCCGAAAGAGAGGATCATCCCGGCCCGCACGCGGGATGGTTGAATCAAACCGCTCTGGGTCACCCGCAAGGGGCCGATCCTCTCCTCCGTGTCGATTCCAGTCACGAAGTCGAAGTAGTCGTTGGCCAGGTTCACCCCGACCTGGAGAAGCAGGGCCCCGCCCATGGCCGCAAGGGCTGGGAACAGCCGGAATCCCCCGTCTGCGACGGCCAGGGCAGTCCCTGTCAAGACCGGAGAGATGGCGGCAGGCAGGGTCCGGGGCCGGATAGCCAGAAGCCAGGCCCCAGCCCGGGAAATGCGCGTTGTGCTGAAATTCTTTCCCGCTTCTGCCACGTTTCCACCAAGACTCTCTTTGTCTCTATTCCTCCCCCACGAATAGGTGGGGATTGAGGCGTCTTTCCAGGCTCAGGATGATCATATAAAGGGTCATACCCAGGAGGCCCATGCCCATGATGCCCGCATACATCTCGGGGTACCTGAGCACCTGATAGGTTTCCACAACGATGTAGTAGCCCAACCCGTAAGTGGTGAGGGACTGCTCAGCGATGAAAAGGATCGCAATGGCCGTCCCCACCGAAACCCGGATGGCCGTGAGGACCGCAGGCAGGGAGGCGGGAAGGTAGACATACCTGAAAAGGGCCCTTCTCCCCGCGCCCAGGGAGCGGACCGAGAGGATCAACTCCCGGGGCAGCTTGGCCGCCTCATCCCGTACGACCACCAGGATCTGAAAGAAGATGATCAGGGCGATCAGAAAGATCTTGGATACGTCCGTGATCCCCATGATCACGTAGATGACAGGGAGGAAAACGATCTTGGGAATTGGATAGATGATGGCAATCAAGGGGTAGAAGATCCGATCCAATTTTGGGGTCTGGCCCAGCCCGAGACCCACCGGGACCGCCGTGATGACCGAGAAGAAGATGGCAGCAAGGACACGGCCTGTGCTGGCCAGGAAATGAAGGCCCAGATCCCCGATAAGGGAGGAGAAAAATACGGGGAAAACCTTTCCGGGAGAGGGCATGATGGGTCGGTGGATGATCCAGGCGAGCAACTGCCAAAGGAGAAGGAACATCCCCAGACCCAGAAGCGTAGAGGAGGTGCGGGAGCGTCCGGTCACGGTTTCCTCCCCAGAAGGACTCGCAGGGCTTCGAACCGCTCGCGAAAGGCCGGTACGTCAGTGAAATCAACCCGACCGATCATGTCATTCTCAAGGACCTTCGCTTCCCGGTTGCACGCTCTATTTAATACAAGAATACGTTGTCCCATGAAGAGGGCCTCCTGGATGTCGTGGGTCACGAGCACAAGGGTCATCTTCTTAGGCTCGCTCCTGAACTGAAGCGTCTCCCGTTGGAGATCCTGGCGAATGGCAGCATCCAGGGCAGAGAAGGGTTCGTCGAGGAGAAGGAGATCCGGTTCGAGGGACAGGGTCCGGGCGATGGCCGTCCGCTGACGCTCTCCCCTGGAGAGCTGGGCCGGGTATTTCTCCCGGAGGTGATCAATCCCAAGCCTTTGGAGCCAATAATCAACCCGCTCCTTGACGAGTGCCTTATCCACCATGGCGCCGGCAGGGCTGTGTTTGCCGTCAGGACCGTAGAATCCTCGGATCCGCCAGCCGAGTTGAACGTTTTTCTCCACTGTCGCCCAGGGCAGAAGGCCATGATCCTGGAGTACGACACCTGTTCGGGGGCGGGGCCGCGTAACGAGGCTTCCCGCGATCCGAATCGCTCCCCCGCCGGGCAGGAGAAGTCCGGAAAGAAGGTACAGAAAGGTCGTTTTGCCGCACCCGGAAGGGCCGATGACCGCCCAGGCATCATCCCTGCCGATTTGAAGGCTGAAACCCTCGAAGAGGGGGGACCGACCGGGATACGCAAAAGTGAGGTTCTCGATGTCAATCATGGGAGCGCTTGGGTCCAAAGAGCAGATCCTTTTCCCCTGGCTTTCCACAATCCTAGTCCTGAGACAGAAAGGAAGTGGTCACCGATTGTTCATAGGCAACGGATCGATCCAGAAGTCCCTTGCTTTTCATCCAGTCCATCACGCCGGCCCATTGGGCATCGTCAGGGACAGAGTTCCTGGGGTATGGAGGGATTTTGTACGTCTTCCGGATGTTCTCGGGGACCGGGATTCTCCTGAGGAAGATCGGCCGGCAGCTTTCAGGATCGTTGTTGATCTTGGAAACGGCCAGATCCCACCCCTTGAGGAAGAGGCGGATGTCTTCGGGCTTGAATTGCAGAGCTTTCACCCTGAAGGCCAAAACACTGACACTGAAAACGGGGTACTCGGAGTCTGAAACGATCTCAACCGCCCCTGCGTCGAGGGCGCTCTTCCCGAGAGGGTCGGGAAGGGTTGATGCCTTGATCTGGCCCTGCATCATGAGGTGGAAGCGTTCGGGGATGACAGGAATGGATTTCTTCACGATCTTGGCAGGATCAAGACCCCTGGAGATGAGGAGCTGATCTGTCACATACTCGATGATGGTGTTCATGGAGACCCCTATGGGGATACCGGCAAGATCCATGGGCGTCTTGATGCCGCTTTTCGGTGCGGCCAGGACGCGGAAGAGAGGAAAATCAGGGTAGGGCATTCTTGCCGTTCTTACGATCTTTACCTGTGACCCATGGCGGTTGAAAGCGGCTGTCGTGGTGAGCTCGGTGAGCATACCGTCAATCTCGCCGGACTGCATCAGCTGGTCCCGTTCGATGCCGCTTGCCACCGGCACCCCTTTCACATCCAGCCCTGATGCCTTGAAGTACCCCTCCTCTTCGGCCACGTAAAAGGGCAGCACGTCCAGGATAGGCAAGAGGGCCACCTTGAGGGGGCGGTCTGCCGCCCGGGCCTGGGAAAGGGGAAGCACTCCCAAAAGGGTCCCTATGAAAAGCAAGGCGATGAGACGGAATCCGGATCGCTCATGCATCGGTCATCCTCCTGGCGGAGAAGTGTATTCTCCAACGTCATAGCAGAACCGGCCCGTTCTTTCAAATCCGTTTACCCAAAGGGATTCAGGGGGCGAACGGAGGAGACCGAGAAAGACGAAGGCTTGATCTCCTGCCAACGGTTCTCAATCCTGCAGGAACATTCTCGCGGCCCAGAACGCCACGAAGAGGCCGAGGACTCCCAGGGCTTTGAAGTCCCTCGGGAAGAGCTTGAGTTCCTTCAGGTAGGTGCGCGGACCTCTGCTGTATCCCCTGGCTTCTATGGCCAGAGCCAGTTCCTCAGAGCGGCGAAGCAGGTTGACCACCAGGGGGAGCATGAGCCAGTAGGTCGCCCTGGCCTTTCTCAGAAAGGCACCCCCTCGCAGGTCGCTTCCTCTGGCCAGTTGAGCTTCTTTCACACGGCCCGATTCCTGGACGAGGAGCGGTACGAACCGCAGGGCTACGGAAATCATGAGGGCCACGTCATGGGAGGGAACGCCCAGCCTTCCCAAAGGCCTCAGGAGCCGCTCGATGCCGCAAATGAGCTCAGTCGGTGAGGTGGTCAGGAGCAGGAGAGTCCCCATACACCCGACGAGGAGAAACTGCCAGACCACGCGGGCTCCGGTCGCGAGCCCCTCATACGTGATCAGGGGCAGGTCGTGGGTGAAGGGAGGTAACGGCTCGCCTTCGGCTGCGATCTGATGGAGGACAAAGAGAAGGAGGAGGAGGTAAAACAGGGGCTGCATGGTCTCTACCAGGCGCCTGACGGAAAGCCCGGAGAGAAGGAAAACCACGGCAAACAACCCTGAAAGCAGAACCCTCGTAAAACCGTCGGCAAAAAGAACGAGGATGCTCAGGACGAAAACCGAACCAACCTTCACTCGAGGATCCAATTTGTGAAGGTAGGAGTCACCCGAAAGATAGTGGCCGAGCATCACCATGTCATCGAACCCCATTGACGGCAAGGGCCTCAACGGCGCGGGCCAGGCTGAAGCAAATCCTCTCCTGCAGTTTCCCTTCCCTTTTCATCCTTCACCCCGGTGGAAAATCCTAGGCTCCCTCCCGTTCAGGAGCGGCAAGAGTTCACGGCAGGCGTCCTCTGCCCGAAAAATATCGGGCCGGATAGCCACTCCCCCCTCTCTCAAGCGCCTGATCAGCTCCGTCACCTTTGGGATTTCCAGCCCTGACCGGGCAAGCTCCTCGCCGGCGCTGAAGACCTGTGCCGGCGAACCCTGGCAGAGGATCGATCCCCTGAGCATGACCACCACGCGCTCC
>JAGUZM010000269.1 GCA_020060805.1 Deltaproteobacteria bacterium
CGCAACCGGAAATGGACTCATCCCGTCAACCGCCCCCATGATATCAAGTCTTTTCCGAGGTAGGCGCATTCCCTCCAAGCCAGTCGGAGCGTTACCTCTTTGGGGCTACTGCCGTAACCCTATGGCTTTTCGGCGCCGGTTGGTAGGCTGGGGAAGTGGTTGCGGCTCTGAAGAGACCACCCCCCCTAGGGTCGGCGTGGAAGCCAATCTCCGGACGGGTGGGGCCGCACTAGGGACTAATTCAATGAATTTGTGAGGCGTGATACAAGCAACCTCCTTGGTAGGCAGCCGCAACATCTGGAGAGCCCGAAAAATCAGGGCCCGGCCTCACCAGGCCGGGCCCTGATCGGTTTAGAGTTCAATCCCCAGCCTTTGCCATACAGACTCGCCTTCCTTGATTTGCACCGGTTTCAGCCGCGGATAGGTCGTGATTAGAAAATAGGCCAGGGGTAGGACCCCCAGAACGATGATGACCAGGTCGGGGATGACCCTGATGTTTCCGATGAAGACCACAAAAGTCCTCTCGAAAAACGAGGCGTCCCTCGCTACCCAGAGCCCGTGCTTGAACGAAACCCACGCCTGCACAATTCCGACAGGCAGGAGGGTCACCAGGCTCATGATCATCAGCCCGCCGTTGAGCCCCCAGAAGGAGAGCTTCAGGATGCCGTCCTTCCAATGCTCCTTGGCGACCATGCCGCGCCACGAGAAAAGGAGCAGGGCGATGGAAAGCACGCCATAGGTCCCGAACAGGGCCGTGTGCCCATGGTTCATCGTCAAATAGGTCCCATGCTCATAGTAGTTGATGATCGGGAGATTGATCATGAAACCATAGATGCCCGCACCGAGGAAGTTCCAGAAAGAGGCGGCCACCAGAAAATACATCGGCCATTTATAGGGGAATTCTTTCCCTTCTTCGCGAATACCCTGGTATTCCTTCAACCCTCGCACCACGAGACCGAGGAGAGGGACCGGCTCCATGGACGAAAATATGGATCCCCATCCGATCCACCAGGAAGGGCCCGCATACCAGTAGTAATGATGCGCGGTTCCGATGATGCCGCTCAGGAAAGTGAGGGCCGCTGTAAAATAAGCGACGATCAGCGCGGCCCTTGCCGACGCGAGCCCCATGGCCACAAGGAGCAACGAGATGATCGCCACGCCGAAGAACTCGAAAATGCTCTCCACCCAGATGTGGACCACGAACCAACGCCAGTAATCCGCCACGGTGTAATGGGTGCCCTTGTCGTAGAAGAGGCCGAACCCGAAAAAGGCGACAACCAGGATGGCGCTGAAAAGATAAAACCATATCAGAGAATTGAATTCATCCTTGTGCCCCAGCTTCAAATGATGGCTCACAGGCCGGTAAACGATCACGAGCCATGCGATGAGGCCCACAAAAAGCAGTATTTGCCACAACCGGCCCAGTTCCAGGTATTCCCAGCCCTGATGGCCCAGCCAGAACCAGAGATCCCCCAAATAACCCTTGATCCCCAGGACCCCGCCGAAAAGGCTTCCCAGGGCGACAACCAGAATGGCTACGAAGAGAAGCTGGACCAGAAAACCCTGTTTCGCCGGTTCCCTGCCGCCGATGATTGGGGCGAGGTAAATCGCCGATGCGACCCAGGTGGTGGCAATCCAGAAGATCGCCAACTGCAGGTGCCAGGTCTTGGCCCAGCTGTAGGGAATCAGAGTGGAAACGATAGGAAACCAGAAACTTCCGGGATGAACGGTGTAATGGGCCAGCAACCCCCCGAAGTTCGTCTGGAGCAGGAAAAGCAGGATGACCACGACGAAGTATTTCGCTGCCTTGAACTGACTCGGTGTGAGGGGCATGTGGATCAGCTTTTCCGCCAGAGAAACGCCTTTGGCAGGCCCGTACCACATCTGGTAGCGATGAACCGCGTAAATGAAAATCCCCAGGACTACCAGCAAAGCCAACACGCCGCAGATCGACCAGAAATAGGTTTCCGTGCTGGCCACATTCCCCACGCTCCGGTCCGCAGGCCAGTTGTTGGTGTAGGTTTAGTCTTTGCCAGGCCGGAGGGTGGAGGCCACCCATGCGGTCCAGAAAAAGAAACGGGAAATCTGGAGCCGCTCTTCCTTGGAGGGAACGGTATTGGCAAGAAAACCGTAGCGCCTCTCGCCGTCTTTAAACGTCTTTTCCCAGTGCTGGACCACCTGTTCCAAGCCCTTCACCTGAGCTGCGGTCAGAAGGAGCACGTCTTTTTGAGGATCGTAGCGGTTCGCCTTGATCTCCATTTTGACTTTTACATCGACAATCTCCTTCTCAAGGCCTTGCAGTTGTTTGTACGGTTTCCCATGGTCTTTGGTTGCGAAATAATCCTGTGCCGCTTCAGCCATGAAATGAAGCGTGCTCGCTGAGAACTCAGGCCCTCGCTGTGAACCATGCCCCCAGACCGCTCCATGATCCATGAGGCCGTAACGCTGGTACACACCCTGGCCTGCCATGATGTCCGATTTCGTGAACAGAACCTTCCCGTCCGCGTCCACCACCTTTCCGGGATAAGGCGGGAGCTCGTCGTTCATCGAAAATCGACCTCCGACCAAAATCACCATCGCCACGATGAAGCTGAGAATCGCCGCCCATTTCAACACCCTGATTGACATATGTAACCTCCTTTCATCGATGAGATCCAACCAGAATAAAGAACGACTTCTGTTTAAACTTCTAACTCAGGAAACCGCTTTTTCATCTGCCTTGACCAGGTCGCAGGCTCATCGGCGCCTCAGGTCTCGGTCAGGGCTCTCCGTCCCTGAAACAAACCGATGGGGTCCCTGGTTGGCTCGGCTTGGTTTGGTGTCATGGAGTCTGTCAAATTTTAGGTTGGGCTGGGTGTGACTGCCTTGACTTAAGTCAATCACGTAAGGAAAAAGTCCCGCATGAGCTTCGGTAACGTGTCCTTACTGGTTTTGAAAGATACAGCCATGATAACAAGCCCGCCCGATCGAGACTCCGGCAGCCTTTCCTCGCGCCGCCAAAAAGCTTTTGGTTCGATGAGGAAGAAACCGGGAATCGAGCTATTGCCTGGCGGGTTGCTGAAAAAGCCCGTGCTTGCAGGCTGCTCAAAAACACCCAGATACAAGGCGCCCGATATCCCGAGGAGTGAGGCGTACATACAAGTACGCTGCAACGACGAGGGATGAGGGCAACGCAGTAGATGGGCGGTTTTCAGCAGCCTGCTAGGATTTTGGCTGCCCTTTCGGACCAGATTCTTGCAGCCAGTCCAGAAGGCGCCTTTCCCCTTCCAGGCTTCGAATTTTCGTGGCATCCTGGCTCACTTCGAGGCAGCCTTTGTACGCTCCGCCGGCATCTCTTAAAGCAAAATAGCGGATGTGGATGAAACGGCCTTTCATCGTGATCCAGAACTCCGCTTCATCCTTTTCTCCGGACTTGAAGGCGTCCAGGAGCTTGTTGACGATGTGCACGCTGTCCGGGGGATGGCACCTCTGAACTTTGCGGCCGATGATGCCCGGGCTTCTCGGGAAGATCCGCTCCTTCCCCTTGGAGTAGTAGGCGACCCTGTCCTCTTCATCGACCAAGGTCAGGTCCATCGGCACATGGGTGAGCATGAGGTTGATGAGCTCTCTCGGGATAAAACCCGTGTCGAGTTTTATCTTTTCCTCCCCCGGTTCCAGCCTTTCCTCCGGCTGAGGGGCCGGCATCCATTCCCCTTCAGGCTGAACCCAGGCATAACCGATTTCTTCTTCTCCTTTTCTCACCCTCCCCCATTCCGCATCAGACAAGAGCTCCAGGGACGTGGGGTAAAGGATATGCTCCTCCTTGTAGATCATTTCGCGGATGGTGTGCAAAAGCTCTTTCAAAGTGGTCGGCGCTTCGGGCAGCTTCATCTGGGAGAGCTCCCCTTTCGCCTTCTTGATCATTCCCCTGATGTCATCGTGAATGGCCCACATCACCTGAGAGGGGGCTGCAAAGTCATGGGCTTCCAGAAGAGGGAAAAGCTGGTTCTCTTTTCTCTGGTAGTGGAGCTCGATTTGGCCCAATCGATCCACGAGATTGGTCAGGTCTTTTTGATTCTCTTCGAACATTTTTTCCTTCGGAGGGCTACCGACCCTGTTCAGGATCTCCTCGATCCGATCCATGATGTCTTCGGATGCGCGGTTTTCCTTCATGAACGTGTGAACCGGGTGGCCCGGAGGAGAACCCGGAATTTCATGCTTCTCCAGCGCCTCCTTGAAGACCGCCACGTGGACATCGCAGAGACGTTTGACTTCAGCCTCCGGCATGCCCTCCTCGATCAGCTTCTGCTCCATGCTCGCGATCTCCGACGGGGAGACATGCTGGACCAGGTCTTGGAACCTCTTTTTGAGGTTTTCCATGTCTTCCCCTTTATGGAGGTCCCGGATGATTCCCTTGAGGACCTCTGCCCTCGCCTTCGGGTCCGTCAACGGCTCGGTCTCTTCGGGACGAGGGCCTCCTTGAATCGACAGAGCGGTGCCGGTCTTCTCCTTCACCTCCCGGGCGATATTCATCAGGAGCTTGTCCAGGTCTATCTTGCCGATCGCGGCCACCTGCGTGAGGGTCGCCACTTTACCCACGGTTTTCCGCATGATAGGGTTTTTGAGGTTTTTGAACATCGGCGATTGGCTGATAAAAAAATCCAGCAAAAAAGGATACTCCTTCAAAAGATCGTCGATTTTGGTCTTTGCGCTCAGAATCATCTGAAAACCTCCCTGACGACGTTGATTAAGGGGATAAAGGTCTTTTTTGGACCCCATTCTATTTGCGTATATGGATGGATTTAGGGTGATCGGGACTTGACTTAGGTCAAAGAAATCGTTGCTGGCTTATGCCAAGCAATATTATGATATCACTCTCCTGATTGCAACAACAAAGTTTCTGCGTGGTACCCCTTGGCGGGGCAACGAGAAGGTTGTTTCATTGATCGGCTTCAGCACGCTGTCTTTTTGCGTGAGACGCTAAGAATCGGGGAGGAGGCACATGAAACTAAAGCAGATCTCTATATTCATAGAGAATTCTCCCGGCCGTTTGTACGAGGTCACCCATGACCTGGGCGAGGCGGGAATCAACCTGAGGGCACTCACCCTTGCAGACGTCGGCGACTTCGGAGTCCTCAGGGTCCTCGTCTCCGATGTCGGCACTGCCAGGAGACTCATCATGAAAAAGAACCTGCCCGCGCGAGTGGAGGAAGTCGTTGCTGTTGAGATTGCCGATCATCCGGGCAGCCTTGCCGCAGTGCTCAAGCCCCTGCTCGATGCGAAAGTGAACGTGACCTACATGTATTCCTTCATCGGGTTCTCATCAGGAAAGGCGGTGTTGATTTTTCGTTTCAGCGACAACGACAGAGCGATCGAGGTCTTGAGGGAAAGGGGAGTGACGCCGCTGGATGCAGAAGCCTTCGGCATTCTTGAGACGGCGACCTAGATATCGTGTCCAAGAAATTCGTTGAGGTATTTCGTCGCGGCCCCACCCGCCGGGAGGTGGTCTTCCAGGCCGCAATCAAATTGATCAGGAGCTGTTTGAACGGCACCGTTCGCCTTAGTCTTTTCCTGAATAGCCCCAGAAGGGTATCTCTTCGACTGGCTCGCTCCTGTGTGCCTATCCGGCGATCCCTATTGACGTTATGGGGGCGTTGACGAGGCCACTGAGGCGATATTGCGGCTCTAAGAGACCACCTTCCGGCGAGGTGGGGCCGCACTGGGGAGTAATTCAACGAATTTCTTGGACACGATACTGGCTGGGTGTTTTTGAGCACCTGCTCGTCATGGATTCCACCATTCGGAGCGTGAGGGAATAAGGATGAAAAAACAATTTGAACCCAGATCATTCGCCGTGGTGGGTGCAGGACCTGTGGGCTGCATCGTGGCGGCTTTCCTTGCTAAAGGGGGGTACAGGGTGACCTTATGTGATGTCCTTCCCGAGTTGACCGCCCCTGCATTGAACCCCGGGATCATCATCGAAGGGGCAGAACGATTTCAACAAGCGGTCTCAAGCACCTGCGGCGGCGTGGATGATCTCTCGGAAACCAAACCGGACGTCATCATCCTGACGGTGAAAGCGAACAGCTTGCCCCTCCTTGCTTCAGCCATCGACAGTTTCTACCAGGAGGGAATGGCCGTGGTGAGCTGGCAAAACGGGATCGATACGGAACTCGTGCTCAGCCAGCTGCTGGGCCGGAGAGCCGTCATGAGGGCCGTGGTCAACTACGGCTGCACCCTGGTGAAGCCGGGTCATGTCCATATGGCGTTTCACCACTTCCCTCACTTCATTCAGGAAATGGACCCGGAGTCAAAACCGGCTGCCGTCGCCATAGCGGAGGCACTCACCCGAACCGGTCTCGTCACCCATCACACAGATCGCATCGTATCCCTGGTCTGGCGAAAGGCGATCCTGAATGCCTGCATGAACCCGGTGTGTGCCGTCACCGGATTGACGATGGCCCAGGCCATGAACGACCCGATCGTCTTCCACACGGTCGACGCCCTGATCAAAGAGTGCGTGAAGGTGGCCAGGGCGAATGAAATCTCCCTGGGGTGGGACTTTTATCCTTACTGTATCGAATACATGAAAAAGGCGGGCGATCACAAACCCTCGATGCTCATCGACATTGAAATGAAACGCAGGACGGAGATCGACTTCATGAACGGCAAATTCGTCGAATACGGCGAGCAGGCCGGCCTGGAGACGCCTTACAACAGCACCCTCAGATCCCTGGTGAAAGCCCTGGAGCCCAGATAATACGCTCTTCAAACGAGCAGCCGCACTCATTGCAGAGCAGTCCGTTTCCAGGAGTCCTCGACATCCTTTCACGCCCTCCCTCTCATCTTGCGCCAGCCCTCTTCGGTGAAACGCTTCTCCCGGCTCAACCCCCATGCCTTCATAGCCTCGAGATAAGCCCGC
>JAGUZM010000501.1 GCA_020060805.1 Deltaproteobacteria bacterium
ATGTAATCTTCATCCGTCCAGCGGTTGTCGTCTTTGATTCTCTTGATCGTCGCTTCCACGTGCCTGTTCGAAACCACGATGTTGAGCTCTTTGATCTTTTCCTCGGCGATCCGCTCATCGATGAGCAGTTCCAGGACCCTGCGCTGGGTCTCGCCGAACCTGGGCCCGTCCTTGCGCTTCAAGTCCTCGACGGAGAAGCCGGTCATCTCTTTAATCTTCTTCTCCAGCTCAAGCTGGGTAATCACGTCGTTGTTCACGATGGCCACGACGCGGTTGCACGTTTCTGCGGGCGAAACCGCGCTCACCCATCCCCACACCATGGCGGAAAAAACGGCCATACCCAGGCACCATCCGTTCGGTTTCATCTATCCTAACTCCATGCTTTGAAGAACATCACGATTGATTTCCACCGGAGTGGACTCCCTCAAACCGCTTAACCAGTTCCTGTAAAAGAGATCCTCTTTGGCATACAAGAGCTTTGCCTCGATTTCTTTCATCGCTTCAGGCAAACTCCTCATCCCCTCGGGTTTTCTCTCCAGCACCTGGAGAACATGGAACCCGTAAGGCGTCTCGACGAGTTGGCTGATTTTGTTCAGGGGTAGAGAGAAAAGAGCCTTTTCCATCGATTCGTCCAGTGCCCCTTTCTCGACCCAGAAGCCCTCTTGAGCTCCTCCCACCCCGGGAGGAGCATGCTTTTCGACCAGCTGACCCATGCTCTCACCGGCTAGAATCCTTTTGAGCACTGCCTCACCCTCCGCCCTGGTCCTGGTGATGACCTGCCTGAATCTCACCATGGCAGGGTGGCTGAATTCATCCGGGTTATCCTGGTAATACTTCTTGATCTCCTCGAAAGAAACCCCCTGGACCCCCTCCCGAACCTTGTCCATGATTTTCCTTATCATAAGCTGGGTTCTGAACGACTCCTTCCATTCCTTGAAGTCGATGTAACCCTGGACGAGGGTTTCCTGGAACGCCTTTTCGGAATAATCCTTCTTGATCTCCTTGACCGCGGCTTCCAGCTCCTCTTCCGAGACCCTGATCCCCTGCTCCTTCCCGTACTCCAGGATCAAATAGTGATCGATGACCCTCTGGATCAGGACTTCGATCGGGTACTCCTGACCTTCAAGCATCACCTCTGTTTCCAGGGCGACGCGTCTCAAGTCTCTTTTCAATTCCTTCGTGGAGATGGCTTGGGTGCCTACCTTGATGACGACCCTTTCCTCTGGGTGTTCAAACAGACCACACGCTGACAGTGTAAGGGCAAAAGCTGCCAAAGGGCAGGCAAAGGTTTTGAAAAAGGTTGACACCGTTCGAGATTTTACCGGTCGCTTCCAGGCTATCCAGATGGGCCTAAGGACATAATTTTTTGACCTATCACAATATCAGTTATGCAAGAAATTACAAGCACAATCTTAACTCACCAAAACTCAGTAACTTCTGTGAGCGGACGCGGGCGCACTCATTCTGTCCGCGATCCGGTGCAGGACCTGGCCGGCTTCTACGAGGGCCTGCATGGGGGCCAGACGGGGCAGCCTCACCTTGAGCTTCTTGTCTGACAACAAATGGAATTTCTTGGGCTCTTTTCCGGCCATGTGGATGATCTTCTCAGGGTTTGCGGGCGTATCCGGAGAGAAGGTGAAAACGAGCCCCTCCTGGGTCACATCCAGCTTCACGACCCTGACCCGCTTCAGGAGGAGCCTCAGGGCCATCACGTGCATCAGGTTGGACACCTCCTCCGGAAAAGGCCCGAAGCGATCTTTCATCTCTCCCATCATGGCGTCCAGGTCGGGTTCTTCATTCAGGCTTGACAGCCTGCGGTAGAGATTCAATCTCACGTCGTTATCGGAGATGTAATCACTCGGCAGGTATGCGGGGATGTTGACGTTGATCTCAGGGTTGATCTCCTCACGCCACTCTTCCCCTTTCAATTCCGCTATCGCCTGCTCGATGAGTTTCAGGTAAAGCTCGTAACCGATCGCTGAAATATGGCCGGACTGGGCGTATCCCAGGATGTTTCCCCCTCCCCGGATCTTGAGGTCGTGAAGGGCGAGGTGGACACCCGCTCCAAGGTGGGTGAAGTCCATCAGCGCCCTGAGCCTCTTCTCGGCGTCCCGGGTGAGCTGGGCTTCCTTGGAGAGGAGGAGATAGGCGTAGGCATTTTCGTCTGAACGGCCGACCCTTCCCCTCAGTTGATAGATCTGGGACAGTCCGAAGCGATCCACTTCAGTGACGATGATCGTGTTGACGGAGGGGATATCGAGGCCTGACTCTATGATCGTCGTGCAGACCAGGACGTCAATCTCCCGATGAACAAAACGAAACATCGTCTCTTCCAGGTCTTTTTCCTTCATCTGTCCGTGGGCCACTGCCAGCCGGGCCCGAGGGACAAGCTTCATGATGCGGTTCGCCACCCCCCCGATGGTATGAACCCGGTTGTGAACAAAAAACACCTGGCCGCCCCGGTCCATTTCCGATTCGATCGCCTTCTTGATCACCCCTTCGTCGTACGAGAAGAGGTACGTCTCGATGGGCAGCCGGTCTTCGGGCGGCGTCTCGATGATGCTGAGATCCCGGATGCCCATGAGGGAGAGGTGGAGGGTTCTTGGGATCGGCGTGGCCGTCAGGGCAAGGACATCCACCAGGGTGCGAAACTTCTTCATCGCCTCTTTCTGCTTGACCCCGAAGCGCTGCTCCTCATCGATGATCAGAAGGCCGAGGTCCTTGAAGCTCAAGTCCTTCTGAAGAATCCGGTGGGTCCCGATCAGGACATCCACCTTGCCCGACCTCACTTTGCCCACGATTTCCTGCTGCTCGGCTCTTGACTTGAACCGGCTCAGAACAGCGATTCGGACAGGATAGGAAGCCATCCGTTTCACGAACGTTTCATAGTGTTGCTCCGCCAGGACCGTGGTCGGGACCAGCATGGCCACCTGCTTACCGTCCATCACCGCTTTGAACGCAGCCCTCACCGCCACTTCGGTCTTCCCGAAACCAACGTCCCCGCAAATCAGGCGGTCCATGGGCTGCTCGGATTCCATGTCGGAGAGGACTTGTTCTATGGCCTTGATCTGGTCCGGCGTCTCCTCATGCTCAAAGGTCGCCTCAAACTCCCTGAACTCGTTGTCCGGCCGCGAAAAGGCAAACCCCTGGCGGTACTTCCTCAGGGCGTAGGTCTCGACCAGTTGCCTGGCGATTTCTCGGATCGATTTCCTGGCCTTCTCTTTGACCACGTTCCAGGATCTTCCTCCCAGCTGATCCAGCCTGGGGTCTGCCTCATCCGCGCCGATGTACTTCTGGAGAATGCTGATCCGGTCCGCCGGGATGTACAGCCGGTCGTGCCCGGCATATTCGATGATCACGTAGTCATTCACCTTTTGCTCGATCTCCATTTTGCACAGGCCACCGTAGCGGCCTATGCCATGGTCCTGGTGCACCACCAGGTCCGTGATCTTGAGCTGGCCGAAGGAACTCCAGCTCAGGGCTCCTTCCACACCCCGGGGCTCGGCTTTTCTCAAGGAGCGCTTGGGGCCGAAAATCTCGTCCTCGCTCACGACATAGATTCCTGCCTCCGGCCAGGCAAACCCCTCTGCAAGGCGTCCCAGGCAGATGCCGAGTCCCCGGCCCCGGGAGAGGTCGTTCCAGCGATTCACCACCTCGCCGACCGTGACCTGGTAGTTGGCCAGGATGTCCCTCAACCGGTTTGCCTGCTGCTCGGTCCTGCAGACAAGGCTGACCCTCGCGCCCATCTTCAACCATGTCGCGATCTTCTCCGCCAGGGGAGCCATGGAGACCCTGCCTTTGCCTGCCAGACGGATCTCCAGATCTTGCTCCATCCTGAAGGGGCCTGTCATCTGGATCGTTTCAGAGGAAATCTCCCCTGTCTCCACGATCACCTCCGCCATGCGGATCTGCTGGTAGCTCGAAAAGACCTGTTTTGTTTCCTGGGGCGGCAGGAGAATGCCCTCCAGGTCGGGGAAGGGAGATTCCTTGTCCTCGGCCTCCAACAGGGACTTCTCCTTTTCTTTCTGGAAACGCTCGGCAAAGAGGGGCATCTCTTTTTCGATCTGTAACGGATCCATCAGAACCAGAATCCCCCCTGGGGGGAAATAGTCGAACAGGGTGCCCGGCTTTTCGTAATAATGGTTCAACCATGCTTCCTGCCCCGGAAACCCGCTCACCTCTTTCATCTGGGTGGGAAGCCTGCCGAGGGACCTCGCCCTGCGGATGTTCTCCGGCTCCATGATGATTTCATTGGCAGGAAGGATCACGACCTCCTTCAAAGGCTCCGTGGACCTCTGGCCGAAAGCTTCGAAGTGCCTGATGGATTCGAGCTGTTCTCCCCAGAACTCCAGCCTTACCGGATGGGTGTAAAAGGGCGGGAAGAAGTCGATCACGCCTCCTCTCACGGCGTAGTCTCCCCGCTCCTCGACGAGGGATGAGCGCTGGTATCCGCTCGCTTCGAGCCTCTGGATCAGGCGCTCCCTGTCGACCTCCTCCCCAGCCTGGAGATACTCGACTGCTTTCACCATCGCTTCCTTCGGAAGAATTCTCAGCATCAGGGCTTCCGCGGATGTCACCACCACAGGCTTTTTGTCCGCGATCAGCGCATAGAGGGCCTGGAGCCGGCGGCTGATCACCTCCTTGTGGGGACTGATCCCTTTGAGAGGCGAGATGTCATAGATGGGGAAGTCAAAGAGCCTTCTTTCCCCTGGCTCGCCCTGCGCCTGGAGTTCGGGCAAAAAGAACTCAAGCTCCCTGGAGAAGCGGGCCCCATCCTTCGCTTTTGGAAGGACGATAAGACAGGGCCTCTCCGTCTCGATCAGAAGGCGGGAAAAGAAATAGGACCTCGCGGAACCCGACAGCCCTGTGATGTTGACGGTCCGCCGGCCCTCCCCGAGGCATTGTCGAATCCTGTCCAGGTTGCGTTCAATGGAATCCATGGTTACAAGGATAAATCAAGGGGCTCGGCCTTGCAACTTTCTCCGCAACACCTGCACGATGAACCAGGGGCAGATGGGGTTTGCAGAAAGGCTCTGATAGGTTTATATGAAGGTAGATCTCTGTCCAGAACGGATGTTGTGACCCTCCAGGCGCGTATGGGTCCCTTTCGGAATAAGCAAAGGAGAAGTCGAAATGACGAGGCGAGTGATCATCGATGAGGCCGAGTGTATCGGCTGCGGGAGTTGCGAAGAAATCTGCCCGGAGGTTTTCAAGCTGAACAAGGAGACCGAAAAATCAGAGGTCATCAAGCCCGAAGGTGGGCCCGAAGACCTCATCGAACAGGCGATGGTCGAGTGCCCCATGTCCTGCATTCACTGGGACTGATGGCCGTCGATCCCTTTCGCCACCTTGCCGGTTTTTCCCTATTCTTCCAGGAAATCCCTCCGGCTGAGGGAGAGATCGATGGTCGTCTCCATGATCACGCCCCCCCGCAGGAACTTCACCGGAAGCCGGTCTGAATCGGCGAAACGCCTGTTTGCGTCTGCCAGGCAATCGCTGTCGCAGGCTTCCGCTGTTCCAAAAGAAATGATCAAATCCCCTCCCAGCAGGAAATCCCGGCCCAGCATCCGTGCGGCCACAGACCCTCCCCGCAATCCTGCCTTGTCCGCAGGACTCCCTTTGGCGACCCGTTCGATCAGTAACCCTCCCTTCAATTCCCTGTTGAGCAGTTTGGAGACCCCTTCCTGGTTCAAATAGATCCCCTCGATGCCGAGCCAGAATCGGTTTTTGAACGAGAGCAGCGCCTTTGCGGTGTTGATGGGCACCACGAAACCGATTCCCTGGAATCCACCGCTGACGGAGAGGATCCTCGATGCGATGCCGATTACCTGGCCTTTTGAGTTGAGCAGCGGGCCGCCGCTGTTCCCGACATTGATCGCTGCATCCGTCTGGATGAACCTGGCGGGAATCGTGGCGTCATAGTACCGGCCGAAATCACGAAAGGCGCTGATGTTTCCGACGGAGAAAGAGTTTTCCAGACCATAGGGGCTGCCTAGGGCATAAGCCGCCTGCCCGACCACCAGCTGGTCTGAATCCCCCAGCTCAGCTTGCTGGAGACCCGGCCGCGGGTTGATAAACTTGATGAGAGCGATGTCGGCGCTGGCCTCGCTGAAGAGAAACTCGGCTGGGTGCATCTTCCCATCCTGGGTTTTGACCATGATTTCTTCTGCACCGCTGACCACGTGGGCGGCGGTCAGGACGTGGCATTGTGGAGAGATCAGCACCCCGCTTCCGATCGCCCCTTGCTGCGCCTCCCCGGCATCCCGGAAAACTTTCTGGGAGGTATAGATGGTGACGACGGCGGGTAAAATCTTCCGGTAGACCCGGGCCGACTGGGCTTCCTCGTTCGTGAGATAATCCGGCATGGCCCGGTCCTCGGGGCCTGCGATGACCTCGGTGGTGCAGGAAGCAGCGACGAGGGCATAGAGAAAAACAGCGAATGCCAGGATAAGCTTCCGGGGGGCTCCGGAAGGCCTCTTCAGCGTTCTTGATTCATGGGCTTCGGTCTTCATGGAAAATTCTCCTTTTTTCCACTATACCATAATCACCTCTTTTCCCACACCTCCTCGTACAGTCGAAGCCAGTTGCCCCCGATGATTTTCTTCACATCACCCGGGCCGTAACCCCGCGACAGCAGCCCTTCCGTCAATTTGGGGAAGTTTGAAACCGACTCAAACCCCTCTACGGTCTTGTTGCTGTAATACCTCTGCAGGTTTTCTTCCGATATTCCCTTGAGAGCCTCTGCCATCACGTGCTCGGGCATCTCTTCCATGAAATCCGTGCCGATGCCGACATGGTCAACCCCGATCAGGTTGACCAGGTAGTCGATCCCCGTCAGGTAATCGTCCAGGCTCGCCTTCCCGTGACGGGTCAGCCACGCGGGAAGAGCGACGACCCCGGCCACGCCCCCCCTGGCTGCAAGCGCCTTGAAAGCCTGGTCCGATTTGTTCCGCGGGCTTTCCGCCAGGGAAACGGGATTTGCGTGCGTGAAGGCGACAGGGCTCCCGGACGCCTCGATCCCCTCCATGGTCGTCCGGGGACCGCAGTGGGAGAGATCGATCAAGATGCCAAGCCGGTTCATCTCAGCCACAACCTCCCGGCCGAAAGGGGTGAGCCCTTTATCTTCAGGGGCCATGCAGCCGAAGCCGGCCGGGTTCTCGTGGTTGTAGGTGAGCTGGATGATTTTCACACCGAGGCCGTGATACACGGCGAGCATGCGCAGATTGCCTTCGATGGGAATCGTATCCTGGAGCCCGAGAATCATCCCCGCTCGACCCTCTGATTTAGCCTTCCGGATATCTTCCCCGGTTCGAACCTGCATGATCTGATCACGATGCTTTTCGAAGAGATGATAGTAATCCGCGATGAGACTCATCGTTTCGTGCAGGTTATGCCAGGCCGCGATCGTCCCGTTGAACGCGGTGACTCCTCCCGCCTTGATCCTGTGGAGCACGGTGTCGTTGAAAAAGTAACTCGCGTTGAGCCCGTCGATGACAATGGCCTCTTCGTGCAACTTCATTGCCGGTTGCTGGTTCATGATTGACCCTCTTCTTTCACGCTGGGTTCGTATAACCGGGGTAATGGAGTATTGGAGCAATGGGGTGATGGGTCTATGAACGTCTGCCGCTCTTCCAGTACTCCAACACTCCAGCACTCCCATAGTCCATCACTTCATGTGACATGCCACCCAGTGGCCGCTCCCGGCATCTCGAAACGCGGGTCTCTCCTCCATGCATATTTCTTTGCGGTAAGCACACCGGGTGTGGAACCCGCAGCCCGGCGGAGGGCTGAGAGGGCTTGGCACGTCCCCTTCGAGGATGATCCGCTCCTTTCGAACTTCGGGATCAGGGACGGGAACCGCTGAAAGCAGCGCCCGGGTATAGGGATGAAGGGGATTTTCGTACAGTTCCTGATCCCCGGCAAGCTCCACGATCCGGCCGAGGTACATCACCGCCACCCTGTCGCTGATGTGCTCCACGACGCTCAGGTCATGGGCGATGAAAATGTAAGAGAGGTTCATTTCTTCTTGAAGCTGGGCCAGAAGATTCATCACCTGGGCCTGGATGGACACGTCGAGGGCGGAGACCGGTTCGTCGCAGACAATGACGAGGGGGTTCAGGGCGAGAGCCCGGGCGATGCCGATCCGCTGGCGCTGGCCTCCCGAGAACTCATGAGGGTACCGGCTCATCTGCTCGGGGTGAAGGCCGACCCTATTCATCATGTAAGCGACGCGCTCGCGGATTTCGCCCCTGGAGCGTTCCGTGTGGTTTCGGATCGACTCCCCGATGATTTGTTCCACTGTCATGCGGGGGTCGAGGGAGGAGAAGGGGTCTTGAAAAATGATCTGAAAGGAAGCCCTGACCCGTCTCATTTCTTCCTTGTCCAAGCGCAGCAGGTCCTGGCCGTTGAACACCACCTCCCCTTCCGTGGGCTCGATGAGGCGCAGGATGGCGCGACCCACGGTTGTTTTGCCGCACCCGCTTTCGCCGACCAGCCCGAGGGTCTCTCCCCGTTCAAGAGAAAAGCTCACCCCGTCCACGGCCTTCACGTCACCAACGGTGCGGGAGAGAATCCCCTTCTTCACCGGGAAGTATTTTTTCAGATTTCGAACCTCCAATAAAGCCATAGTCTTCGAAATCCCCCCTCCATCCCCCCTTTGGTAAAGGGGGGCAGGGGGGATTTTCCCTTTCTCCTTTATTGCCGGAGGATCTATTTCCCTTCCAGCCAGCAGCTCACCTTCCTGTGCTCCCCGAGGACCTTCAAAGGCGGTTCCTCCATGGTACACCGATCCATGACCTTGGGGCAGCGGGGGTGAAACCGGCACCCCTTCGGCACCTCCAGGGGTTTCGGGACGATTCCCGGGATCTCCTGAAGCCTCCGCCCGGCCTTCGCTTTCCGGCCGATGACCGGGATCGATCCGAGGAGCCCCTGGGTGTAGGGGTGCCGTGGGTCCTTGAAGAGCTCCCGAACCGGGGCCTCCTCCACAACCTTGCCGGCATACATGACCACGACCCTGCTCGCCATTTCCGCGATGATGCCGAGGTCATGGGTGATGAGCAGGATCGAGGTGCCGAATTCTTCCTTGAGCCGCCTCATGAGGCTCAGAATCTGAGCCTGTATCGTGACATCCAGGGCCGTTGTCGGCTCGTCTGCGAGAAGCAACTGGGGGTTGCACGAAAGGGCCATGGCGATCATCGCTCTCTGCCGCATCCCTCCTGAGAGCTTGTGGGGATACTCCCTCGCCCTTGCCCTGGGAGCAGGGATCTGAACCATCTGAAGCATCTGCTCCCCCCATCTCCACGCTTCCTGGCCCTTCATGTCCTGGTGAAGCCTGATCGCTTCTGAAATCTGCTCGCCGATGGTGATCACAGGGTTCAGCGACGTCATGGGCTCCTGGAAGATCATGGAGATGGCGTTGCCCCGGATTTTTCGAATACCTTCCCTGTCGAGGTCGAGAAGGTTCTTGCCCTCAAATTCGATCCGGCCCGTGATCTCCGCCGGCGGGCATCGAACGAGCTGGAGGATGGAAAGGGCGGTCACGCTCTTCCCGCACCCGCTCTCTCCCACCAGGCCGAGGGTCTCTCCGCGGAAAATCTCCAGGTTGATGCCGTCAACCGCATTCACTGTACCGTCAAAGGTGTGGAACCGGGTGCGCAGGTCGCGGATGGCGAGGAGAATTTCCTTCTGTCCCGTCATACCCTGAACCTCGGATCCAGAGCGTCCCGAAGACCATCCCCCAGGAGGTTGAAGCTCAGGACCGCGAAAAAGATGGCGACCCCCGGGAAGGTGGCCACATGCGGTGCGTTGAAGATGTAGGCCCTCCCCGAGCCGAGCATCGCCCCCCACTCAGGCATCGGCGGTTGCACCCCGATGCCCAGGAAGCCCAAACCGGCTGCGAAAAGAATCGCGGTGCCCATGCCGAGGCTCGTCTGAACCGTGATGGGAACCATGACATTCGGCAAGATGTGGCGAAGGAGGATGCCCAGGTCGCGGGTCCCGACGGCTCTGGCCGCCTCGACGTAAACCTGCTCCCGCACGGTGAGCACGCAACCCCTCACCAGGCGGATGTAAATCGGCACCATGCTGATGCCGATGGAGATCACCGTGTTCTTGAGCCCCACGCCCAGCACCGCCACCAGGGCGAGGGCGAGCAAAAAGCCGGGGAAGGCGAGGAGCATGTCCGTCACCCGCTGAATGCCGAAATCAACCCTGCCCCCGTAGTACCCGGAAATAAGCCCGAAGGGAACCCCCACCAGCAACCCCACGGAAACGACACCCAGGGCGATGAGGAGGGAGACCCTCGCGCCCCAGATGATCCGGCCGAGAATCGACCGGCCCAGTTCGTCCGTTCCGAGGAGATGCGTCAGGGAGGGTCCTTCCAGGGATATGATCAAATTGGGCGCCGAGGGATTCCCCGGATACAGAACAGGCGCCAGAACAGCCGTGATGATGTAGACCAGAAGGAACACCCCGCCAAACAGGGCAGCCTTGTTGCGTTTGAGCTTCGCCCAGTTCCGCCTCCACTGCCTTGCCGGCGGTCGCGCCACTCCTCCGGCCTGCTCCTCACTCATACCGAATCCTCGGGTCCACGTAGGCGTAAATCAGGTCCACGATCAGGTTAACCATGATGTACAAAAGGCCGAAGATCAGGATCGCTCCCTGGATCATCGGATAATCCCTGGCGAGGATGGAATCCACGATCAGGCGGCCGAGACCCGGCCAGGCAAAAACGGTCTCCGTCAGGACCGCACCCCCCAGGAGCAACCCGAACTGGAGCCCCACCACGGTGATGATCGGAATCAGGGCGTTCTTGAGGGCATGTTTGATCACCACCACCTCTTCCCGCAACCCTTTGGACCGTGCCGTGGTGACATAATCCTGGGAAAGGGATTCCATCATGGTCGAACGGGTCATGCGGGCGATGAAAGCCACCACAAAAGAGGCGAGGGTGAGGGAGGGCATGATGACGTGCTTCCAGTTCCCCGCACCGCCGGCCGGAAGCCACTGGAGAATGACGGAGAAGACGACCACCAGCATCAGGCCGAGCCAGAAGACCGGCATGGAGATGCCGAAGAGGGCTGCGGAGGTGACGAGGTAATCCACCCATGTGTAAGGCCGCACAGCCGAGACGATCCCCGCAGGGATCCCGAAAAGACATGCCAGGGTGATGGCGACGACGGCCAGGAGAAAAGTGTTGGGAAGCCTTGCCCAGACCTCCTGGATAACCGGGTTCTGCGTTCGTGCAGACCGGCCAAGGTCGAGGAGAACCAGCCGCCCGAGGAAGAGGATATATTGCTTGTGCAGGGGTTGATCCAGGCCGAGTTGCTGCCGGATGTTCTCCACTTCTTCGGGAGTCGCCATCTGCCCTGCCAGCACCTGGGCAGGATCGCCCGGCAGGCTCCTCAGCATCAGGAAAAGCAGGAGAGATATGCCGATGAGAACCGGGATCGTGGAAAGCAGCCGTTTTGCGACGTACTGGAGCATAACGATTCTAAGCCAGAGGTTTCATCTCCCCGGTTGGTAACATTCGAGAATGGTTACATGCGGCCATGACGTCTGGAAAGGGCTGGGACCTTTTCTTCCGTTCCGGGGCTCCCGTGCTGGTCTTTTCTACGACTTATCTGCGAGGGAAACTTGCCCCCTCCGCCGTTCCCCTCGCCTGCGCTCGGGGCCGGGGCTTCCCCCACAGATAAGTCGTGAAAAGACGGCGCCCTCCCGCCAGTCACATCAGAAAAGGCGCCCGCCCTTTCCAGATACAGCGGCCCCACGCAAACACGCTTGAAGGGCTTTCCCCGAGTTGCTCCCTTGGCTTCAGTCACAGGGCGCAGCCTGCTCCGCCAGAAAAGCGTCGGTTTGGAAGGCTCGACGGTGCAAGGAAAAGCGATGAATGCCATACTGCTTTCACCGTGAACCCTGCACCGTGCACCGTGTACCGCCTTCGGCGCGATGCAGCCCTCCTCTTCTGCTATTTCATCGTGATGTAGGTCGGGTAGAACTTCTCCGTGGGAGTGACGACCATGCCTTTGATCTTGCTGGAATAGGCAATCACGAACTTCTCCACATGGAGCCATAGCCACGGGCAATCGTCCCACACCATGTCTGAAGCCTGTTTGAGCAAGGCGAGGCGCTTTTCAGGATTCTGCTCTTCCCTGGACGCCTTCATGAGCTTGTCGTACTCCGGGTTGCAGTAGAACGCAGAGCCCAACCCCTTCGGAGGGTTCACCTCGCACGTGAACTGGCCGTAAAGGCCCATGTCCGCATCCAGGATGAGGGGCCCCCAGCCCAGGAGAAAGACTTCCAGCTCGGTCTGATCAAGGGGTTTCAGAAGCCCTGCCACATACGTGGGCCAGTCGTAGGTCCGGAGTTCCACCTTCATCCCGATGGCCTGGAGGTATGCCTGAACCGCTTCGGAGACCTGCTTGTCGAACAGGTATCTTCCCTGAGGGGTTCGCATGCTGATCGTCTTGGAGAAATCAAAGTTCGCCTCCTTCAGGAGGGCCTTCGCCTTCTCGGGGTTGTACTCAAACTGCTTCCCCATCTTGAAGTGTCCGAAAAGCACGGGCGAAACCGGGCCGTCCATCGGTTCGGCCGTATCGAAAAGGATCTTCTTGACGATCGCCTTCTTGTCCACCGCGTAGTTGATCGCCTGCCTCACCTTCTTATCCGTTGTGACGCCTTTCTGGTAATTGAGCCCCATGAAAATCGTTCTGGTGTCCAGGGGCATCTCCACCGTGATGGTTTTGTCTGCCTTGAGGGCAGCCACGTTGGCCGGAGACGGCTTGTAGCAAACGTGGATTTGCCCCGCTCTCAACATCGCCTCCCTTGTGGCATCTTCGGGAACGATTTTCCACGTGATCTTGGCCACGGTCGGCTTTTTGCCGTAGTAGTTCTCATTCCGGACCATCACGATCCGATCCCCTTTGACCCACTCCTTCAGGAGGTACGGGCCGGCGCCCACGGGGTTCTGGCGAACATCGTCCCCGAATTTTTGCAAGGCCGCCGGGCTGATGGGGGAAACGATGGAAAGGGAAAGGGTCGGGGTGAGGGGTGCGAAAGCGTATTTGAGCTTCAGCTGGACGGTGTAGTCATCCACCTTCACCACTTCGTTCACCATGGAGACTGAAAAGCGCAGGGGCACTCTCATCTTCGGGTCCAGGATGCGGTCCCAGGTGAGTTTCACCGCATCGGCGTCAAAGCTGGTGCCGTCGGAGAACTTCACGCCCTTGCGCAAGTGAACGGTGTAAGTCAGCCCGTCCTTGGACACGTCCACCTTCTCCGCGAGCCTCGGATGGAGCTTCCCTTCAGGATCCTGGTAGAAAAAGCTGTCGTATATCAGGTCGCACATGTTCTGGAAAAGGGTTGTCGTTTGTTCCTGAGGGTTCAAGGTGTCGGCGTCCACGCCGATCCCGATGATCAGCTCCGGGATGTCCGCCACTGCCTGAGACGGCGTTAACCAGAGACCGAGACACGCGACCAGGGCCGTTCCCAACACGGCCATCCGAAAAAAACGTCTGAACTCTCTCATGGCATCCTCCTTTTCTAAAGGTTATCGAGATTTCCTTTAACCACTCTTCCTCCCTGCATCACCAGGGCGATCGCCTCCGGTTTCAGCAGGAGACCCATATCCTCAAGAGGGTTCCCGTCCATGACCACGAGGTCAGCCAGCTTCCCTTCTTCCACCGTGCCGAGGTCTTTTTCCCTTCCAAGAACCCGGGCAGCCAGCCCGGTCGCTGCGTGGAGGGCTTCTTCCGGCCTGTACCCGGCCATCTCCACCAGAAGCATGGCCTCCCTGAGATTCTCGCCGTGCCTGTTGAAGGGGGTTCCCGCATCCGTCCCCATGGCAATCACAACACCCGCCTCCCGGGCCATCCGGACGCTTCTGAGATGGTGCGGCTTGACCGCCTCGGTCTTCTCCACCGCGTAAGCCGGGATGCCCCCTTCGGTGCCCTTTTCGATGATGTTGTAGAGAGCCGAGAGGGTGGGGATCACGGGGACATGCCGCTTCTTGAGCAGGGATATCGCTTCGTCATCAAGAAAGACGCCGTGCTCCACGCTGTCGATCCCGGCCCGCAGGGCGTTCAGGATTCCTTCCCTCCCCATGGCATGGGTCGCCGTCTTTCTCCCGGCCTTGTGCGCTTCCTCTATCCCTGCCCTCAGTTCCTCCTCCGTGAACTGCGCGGCCCCGGGCTCCACACCCGGGGTGAGCACGCCGCCCGTCGCCATCAGCTTAACCAGGTCCGCCCCCGCCCTGACCTGCTCCCTCACGGCTTTCCTCACCTCGTCAGGCCCGTCCGCTTCTCTCCCGAAGGGCCAGCCATGGCCCCCGGTCATGCAGACCAGGTTCCGACTCACGAGCATCCTGGGGCCAGGGGTCAGACCGCGGTTGATCGCATCCCGGAGATGGAGGTCTATGCCGTCTTTTCCCCCCATGTCACGGATCGTCGTCACTCCCGCCATCAACGTCTCACGGGCGGATCTGGCTGCTTTCAATACTGTGATCGGAGCGGGTTCAGCCGCAAGGGTTGAAACAGGGTCTGGGCTGGCGTCGAGGCAGATGTGGACATGGGTGTCGATGAACCCCGGTAAAAGACTCCGGCCGTCCAGGGGAATCGTCTTGGCCCCCTTGGGAATCGCCGTCTTTCCCTTCCCAACCCTGAGGATCCTCTCTCCTTCAACGACAACCGTTCCTTTTTCCAGAACCCTTCCGTCGCCAAGAAATATGAGCCCCCCGACAAATGCAGCAATCATTTTAGCTCCTTGAACCTAATGAAAAACCTGTCGTTTTCCCGCAGATCTCTTCCGCAGGCTGCGCACCTCTCCCTTCATGGCAGGCCGCAACGGCGGATCAGGGCCGAAGCGCTTCAGGGCGAAGACAATCGACATGTGGGCGTCGTGTTGGAGGGGAGTTTTTCAGGACTCTGCCGGTCCATCTCCTTATATTTCAGATGGCTTGAGCAGTCAAGCTTGGACCGGACCGGCCCGCAATCATTCGTCCCCGGCCTTCCCCTTTAGCAGGAGGAAGGCGAGGACAAAGTTACAACCTGCGAGAACCGGCTTTACTCTGTGTGTTCTGAATGGGAGTCGGGAAAGCTGCTCACGATATTGACATGGGTCGCGATGTCGAGTCCCGGGGTGACAAGGATTTCCTCCTCATAGTGGAGGAACACAAATTTCCTCAGGGCAAAGAGCTCCAGGAAATAGCCGTCATAAGCCGCGTTCGGCGTTAAACCTCCCGCTCCTTCGGGTAGACCCAGCCAGTGGAAATGCGCGTAGGCGCCGGGCTGGGGAATATCGCTTTTCGAGTGTACCAGCCAGACCGGGTGATCTCCCGTGTGGTAAAGGAAGGTCGCAACCCCCGGTTTTCCCCTGAACCTCCAGCCGACGACGCAATCAATCGCTACAAGGCAGGTTGCGATTGGAGAGAAACCTAAGATCCTGGGATTATGCCCTTAGGGCGCGGCATCCGCCCGAATTTCTTGGTGTTTCGTTGCTCTAAACCTTCCCTGGGCTACCATGATGCCAGCGCTAATAAGGATGAGGGCAAGGAAGACATGGGTGCCGATCGGCTCG
>JAGUZM010000405.1 GCA_020060805.1 Deltaproteobacteria bacterium
AAAACGGCATATCTCGACGATCTTGTTCCGCTTCAAAACGACGGAAGGATCGCCAGGCCGGGCATCCACCTCCACGATCTCATCCGCGAACTGGGCCTGGAGCTTTCCGATCGTGATGTTATCGCCCGCCATGGTTCTTACCCGCGTTTCGTCCTTCGTTCATCGATTTCGCGCAACCTCTCCTGCAGACGCTCCCCTGCGTTAAACCCGATCCCTTCACGGTCTATCTTCTCCTGAAGTTTCATCAACCCGTAAATGAGGCCTTCGGGCGTCGGTGGGCAGCCGGGGACGTATACGTCAACCGGTATCAATTCCTCGATCCCTTGAACCACATGGTAGGCGCGGTAAAACCCGCCCGTGCAGGCGCATACGCCCATGGATATCACGTATTTCGGCTCAAGCATCTGATCATAGATTTTGCGCAGAATCGGCGCCTGCTTGTCCGTTATCGTTCCGGCAACGATCATGCAGTCGGATTGGCGCGGGGAAAACCGGACGACCTCGGCCCCGAATCGCGCGATGTCGTAGAAGCTGGCGAAGTACGCCATCACTTCGATGCCGCAGCAGGCGGTGCCGAAGGTGTAAGGCCAGAGGGAGTTGCGTCTTCCCCATGCGGCGACCTGCTCTCCCGCGGTCTTGAGATTGTCCATTAAAGACTTGCGCTGGACCGTCAGCACCTGGTTTTCCAGGCCATGAACTTCGTTCTTGTTCGCATCCCCTACCATTCCAACGCGCCTTTCTTCCAAACGTAGGCCAGGCCGATCACGAGCACGCCGATGAAAATCATCATCTCCACAAACCCGAACACGCCCAGTTTCTTGAATACCGCAGCCCAGGGGAGGATCAGGACCGCCTCGATGTCGAAGATGACAAAGAGCACCGCCACCAGGAAGAACTTCACGGAAAAGCGGGTCCGTGCATCCCCCGTGGGTGGGATGCCGCACTCATAGGTGCTCTCTCTGGAGTGGTCGTAGGCGTTCTTGTCCCAAGCTCTCTTGCCGGGTCCCGGGGGGAGCAGCCAGTGCAGGACGAGTAGCGGGAGGAGGGTAGCGACACCCAATCCAACGACGAATATGACGGCAAGGTACTGTTCCATGGTTTCTCTAAAGAAAATCGAAAACGTAATTTATTCCAACAGAAATTTTTGTCAAGGATAAAATGCAAAGGGATCAGCGGTTGGCCGGGAAAGGGCATCTCCCGCTCAGCAGGACATACCCCTCCCTCTCAGGCATCCCGAATGCCTCGAAGGCTTGAGAAAGCATCAGGCCCTTGCAGTCCTGCCTGCCTCCTCAGGAGCCCTGAAAAGGAAGGATTGAAAGCTTTCCCACGGTCATGGGCGCGTGGCGTGGAAGGCTCGTGAGCGGATCATCACAGCTCGCAAACGTCTGTCTGCGCGTACAGGGAAGTTCGATCTGAATCAGAAGGTGAACGCGGCGGTGCGTTTTGCGATGCTAGAAAACGTACATGTCCAGAATAACGACGATGGCGATCGCCACGGCCACGACGACCAGAAAGCCTCCATACATCAGGAAGTTCAGAAATTTGTTGAGAAAGCCTTTCTTCGCCTCTTTCTTTGGCACGCTCGTCTGTTGAACGGCATCCATTTTTTCTTCCTCCTTTCCGAATTCCCGTCACCCATCTGGTAAGTGACTATTAACTAACATAATGTTACAGGGGTCTTCCATTGTCAACCCTTTTATGAAGGCCGCCCTTCATCCCCTATCTTTTTATTTTTGTAGTTATTCTAGGCAGTTATGGATGAATATTTTTTGTCCAGTGCCCTGAGTCAGAAATCCCTTGCCCCATCGAGTTGAGCCGAAGCCCCCTGGGGCGCTCCGACTGCGGTTAGCTATTCAGCTTTTTTTGACTCAGGGCACCAATCAGATGGGACGATTCGGGCCCATTTCCGGCGGGCCGTCATGATGATGGGCTCACCATGCGGGAGACGAGGATACCCCAGAATTCCGTCGGACGGCTGATCTGGGACATGCCCTGGTAGTACCAGCCCAGATGCTGGCCGCAATAGCGGCAAAACGCCATGGACCAGACATATCCGCTAAACCAGGTGTGCTCCGCTGTCGGGTCACCAAGGGCGATCGCGCCCGGGCAAGAAACGAAGGTTTGAAAATCACATTCGATTCCCGAGGGATTGACGAAAACATGGCGGTTCATCCCTGCCAGGGCCAGGAGATGGTCCGAGTGGGTGACCAGGCTTCCGCAAGCCCTGCACTGGAGGGCCCTGGCCCCGTTTCCGCCGATGCCACGAAAAGAGGTCGCGAAGATCATGGGTTAAACCCTGGCGGAGGAAACCGAACAGATACGTTCATTCCTCCCGGTCGATCCCGAAATAAGATGAAGCTCATCACAGGAGACACAGCTTGCAGCCTTCTCGCAGGCTGCTCAAAAAAGCCCAGATGCAAGCGCCCGAAATCCCGAGGAACGAGGCGTACATGTAAGTACGCCGCAGAAACGAGGGATGACCCGTCCTCCGCAGTAGCACTGCTACGGAGGATGGAGGGCAACAAAGCAAATGGGTGTTTTTCAGCAGCCTGCTAGAACTTGACGCTCTTCAGCAGCCCCTCATACTCCTTGATTTCGTCCTTGCTGAGCTTTCTCCGCAGCAGGGACTGGTTGACCAGAATCGGGATTTTCCGGTTCAGGGCCAGAGCGACGGCATCGCTCGGCCTGCTGTCCACGCTCTGCTCCGTTCCATCCACACGGAAGTAAACGCTGGCGTAGTAGGTTTCTTCTCTCATCTCGTAGATTTCAATCCGAACAAACTCCACCGGGAGCTTGGCAATAATGCTCAGGTAAAGATCGTGGGTCAGGGGGCGTTTCGGTTCAACCAGGCCGTTTTCCTTGGCGATGGCGGAAAACTCCGCATCCCCGACAAACATCAGGAAATAGCGATCCTTTTCGCCTTCCTGTTTCAGGATCACCATGTTGCCCCTGTTCGGGTCCGATTCCAGGTATACTTCCTTGATCGTAATCATTTCTGAGTTGTCCATCGCTCGACCTCGTCACACACCGATCTTTTGAGGGAATAACATCATACCTCTGACGGCTCTTCCTTCCCCGGCTCTTCGCCTTCCTTGGCAAACTTGCGCACGATCTCGCCCAACTCAACGAGTCGCTCGTCCACCTTTCGGAAAAAAGTGCCTTCCGGATAGGTTCCGTCCGGCTGGAGCACCCCTGCCTCCATGCCGGTGAGAACGGGAATGCCCTCCTCTATGGAAGAGATCGGCCAAACGTGGAACCGTCCCTCCCGAACGCTCTCGATCACTTCCTCCTTGAGCATGAGGTTACGGACGTTCTTTGAAGGAATGATGACTCCTTGACGGCCATTGAGGCCCTTGTGTTTGCAGATGTCGAAGAAAGCTTCCACCTTCCGCGTCACACCTCCCACGGGCTGAATCTCCCCTTTCTGGCTTACGGAACCCGTTACGGCGACCCCCTGGTAAATAGGAACCTTTGCCAGAGCGCTCAAGAGGGCGAAAAGCTCGGTGCTGGAAGCGCTGTCCCCTTCCACCATGCCGTAGCTCTGTTCAAAGCAGAACGTGGCTGACAGGGATAGGGGCTTGTTGTGGGCAAAGCGTTCTTTCAGGAAGCCGGTCAGAATCATCACCCCTTTCGTGTGGATGTTGCCGCTCATTTTGGACTCCCGTTCGATGGCCACGACCCCTTCCCTTCCCACGGAAACGGTGGCTGTAATCCGGTTCGGCTTGCCGAATTCATAATCACCCGTCATCAGGACCGAAAGCCCGTTGATCTGGCCCACCTTGGCCCCATCGGTCTCGATCCAGAAGATATCTTTTTCCGCCAGCTCCCTGATCCGCTCTTCAAACAGGTTGGACCTGAAGATTCTCTTCTGGATCGCCTTTTCGATGTGATCCCTCCGCACGAACTCCGCCCAGTCCAGGCCCGCGTAGTAATTCGCTTCCTTGACAAGGTCGCTCACGTCGCCCAATTCCAGGGTCAGCTTTTCCTGGTCTTCCGTCCTCTCCATGCTGTATTCAAGGACCCGCGCGACACCGGTCCGGTCCAGATGGCGAAGGCTCCTCTCCCGGCAGAGGTGCCCGATCATCTGGGCGCACTGGAGGATCGTTTCTTCTCTTCGCTCCATACGGTCATCCATGTGGGCTTTCACTTTGAAGAGCTTCTGAAACCGATCATCGTAGAAGTGGAGCAGTTCGAAGAGGTAAGGATCGCCGGTGAGCACGATTTTGATGTTCAGGGGGATCGGCTCAGGCCTGATCGTTCGCGTCGTGAACAGACCGTAGAGTTCTCCCAGGTCCTCAATCCGGATCTCTTGATCCCTCAACGCCCGCTTGAGCGCTTCCCAGGAAAGCCAGTATTTCAGCAGATCCAAGGCCTTCATGATGAGGTACCCGCCGTTCGCCTTGTGCAGCACTCCCGGCTTGACCATGGTGAAATCCGTGAACAGCGCGCCGAACCAGGCCTGGCGCTCGATGGTGCCGAAGAGATTCGGATAAATAGGGTTGGACTCAAAGACGACAGGGGCGCCCACGGTTTCGGAGTTGTCGATGAGCACATTCACGGCGTATTTCCTGAAAAGCGCTTCCTTGTGGGGTACTTGAAACGGTTGGGAGGGAACCTGCTGGGCCTCTTCTTTTTTTCTGAAGTCGCCGATGTTCTCGAGGAGGTCCTCCTGCACCATTTTGAAGTAGTCAACGACGTCCGGTTCTTCCTTGTATTTGTCCACGTAAGGTTCCATCGCCTGGCTGACGACGGAAGTGGCGATGCCGCTTTCCAGTTTTTTGTGCTTTTGTTTGAGTTCCGACTCGGCCTCCCGGATCTTCTTCACACCCTCCTTCATTTTTTCCTGCAGTTCATCGCTTTTCTCCCTGAGCCGGTTGCGATCCTCTTCACTCAATTCGGCCAGTTTTTCCTGGCTCAAAGGCAGGCCTTCCTTGCTCGCCGGGATGATGACCATGCCTGCCTGAGAAACCTGGAGGATGAAGCCTTCCTCCCGGGCTCGCTGGGAGAGGTCCTCGATGACTTCCCGCCGAAAACGCTCAAATTCCTTTTGGACTTCCCCTTCCTTGGCAGAGTATTCATCGCTGTCGAATACTTCCGCGATCTTGGCCTGCAGGGCGCTGACAAGCTCCTGCATATCCTTTTTGAGCTCCCTGCCCCGGCCAGCAGACAGCTTCAGGCTTTTGGGTTTGTCCGGCTCTTTGAAATGGTGGACGTAACACCAATCGGGCGGTGTGGCTTCTTTCTTGGCCTGTTCTTCGATATAGGTGCGAGCGGTGTAGGTCAGGCCCGCCTTCGAGGGGCCGGCGATGAATAGATGGTACCCCCCGTCCTTCATCCCCATGCCGAACCTGATCGCGTCACTCGCCCTCTCCTGGCCGAGTATTCTCTCCTTGGGAGATTCGAGGGATGCGGTATTCTCAAACGGAAGCGATGTCGCGTCTACGTAAGCTCTGAGTTGATCAACCCCCAGTTCCTGAAATGGCTTCGCCATCTTTTTCCCCTCCCATTCATCGGAGTGCTGACATCTCAACAAGACGTCCGGAAATCCGCCACTACCGGCTGGAGACAACGTAATTCACCTCCCCGCTGATTTCAACCCTTCCCGGACCGAAGCCCGGATCATCTTCGATCATGTCCCAGCCCTCAGTCGCCCTCCATCTCCTCCAGGATTTCGCCCAGGGTTTTCACCTTCTCCGGGGTATCGAAGAGGTAAGGCATCTCCCGGACGAAGGTCACGTTTCGATCCCCGATCTTGGCTTTCAGGACCCAGCCCATGACGCCGATAACCGGCGCCGACATGCTCACATGGTACAAGACGTCGCTGATGTCCTTATCCGAATGAAATCCCTCGATCGTGACGACCGCTTCCGCTTTTCGCCGTTTCGCCATACCGAGAACCTCTTCGGTGACCGGCGGAGCACCGAATTCCGCGTGCTCGGCGATGACCATGTAGAGGGGTGCCACTCTCCCCTGGCTCCTCAATGTTTCCTTGACCGCAGAGAAGAGCTTGGACGCAAAATCGGTGAGAACCTGTCTTCTCCTGGCCGGTCGTTTCCTGATCTCGCTGACGACCACGATTAGCTGCTTTTCCAACTCGGAGAGAGACATCTCCGTTATCCTCTCTTTCTTTTCCACCCCCTTCTACCCTCTCCTTCTCCTTTCGTTTTGGCACCCTCCTGCTCCGGTCGTCCGGTCATCGTGAGCGGTTTGCCTGCGATCTTAGCAGGTATCGCAACGGAGGGGCAAGAAAAGTGATCCCCTGCTGCCCAAGCCGGGCGATTCCACGCCCGGAAACCCCTTCCTCAAAATAACCATGACACCGCCCTCTGACCTGTGCTAGAGAAGAACGGAGACGGTTCGAGAGAGGGTTATGATCGATGGCCTTGTCGCAGCGAATCCGAAAATTGAAACCCTATGTGGCCGGAGAGCAGCCTCAGGACAGGGTTTACCTGAAGCTCAACACGAACGAAAACCCCTACCCCCCCTCAGCCAAGGTCCAGGATGCCCTGAGGACCTTCGACTCTGAAAGGCTGAGGCTGTACCCTGACCCCCTGTGCAGGGGACTCCGCAGGAGACTCGCCGAAAAGTACGGTCTCTCACCGGAAGAGGTCTTTGTCAGCAACGGCTCCGACGAAGTCCTCTCCTTTTGCTTCTATGCCTTCTTCGACAGCACCGAAGGCAAGCTCTTGTTTCCTGAGGTGACATACAGCTTCTATCCCGTCTACTGTGACTATTACGGGATCGCCTTTGAAACGGTTCCTCTGAGTCCCTCTCTATCCCTGGATCTCCGGGGATTCCTCGGAAAAAATCCGTCCTGTGGAATCATTTTCGCAAACCCCAACACACCCACCGGCACGTGTCTCCCCCTGGGCGAAGTGACCCGTCTCCTCCAAAACTACCCTCCTTCAAAGGCGGTTGTGATTGACGAGGCGTACATCGATTTTGGCGGAGAGAGCGCCCTTCCCCTTCTGAGCGATTTCAGCAACCTTCTCATCGTCAGGACCTTTTCCAAAAGCATGAGCCTCGCAGGCCTCAGGCTGGGGTTTGCCATGGGCCGAAAGGAGCTGATCCAGGCCCTCTTTGCCGCCAAAGACGCTTTCAACTCCTACCCCGTGAACACACTGACCCAACTCATCGGTGAAATGGCTCTTTCCGACGAGCCTTATTACAACGCCATAACCGGAAAAATCATCGCCACAAGGGAACGCTTCTCAAAAGCCCTCCTCGGCCTGGGATGGCACGTGCTGCCTTCCAAGGCTAATTTCGTCTTCGCATCCAAGAAAGGCATTCCGGGCAAGAAGGTCTACTCCAAACTCAAGGAAGCCGGAATCCTCGTCCGCCACTTTGATAAGGAGCGGACAAGGGATTTTATCCGCATCACGATCGGCAAAGATGAGGACATGGATCGCCTCATCGATTCCTTGGCAAATCTCTTTTCTTGAACCTCCCATCATCCCTTCCAGAGCTCCGTTTGAGAATTTGTCATTTAAATAAAGCTAGTTAGGGGTTTAAGGCGGCAATTTCAGAGGGGTGGTTTTTTGCTTGACATCAGTATATCGGTACGATATATATCGGACAAATACATCGCTCCCGGGGCTAATCATGGACGTGAAATCAATCCTTTTGGGCTTCCTGATGTACGGCAGCATGACCGGCTACGATTTGAAGAAATTCTTTACCATCTCCTTTTCCTTCTTCTCAGGCCTGAGTTACGGGTCTATCTATCCGGCTCTCAAGAAGATGGAGGAGGAAGGGTTGATCACCATGCGCATGGAACCCCAGGAAGGGGCGCCCAACAAGAAAATCTACACCGCAACCGATGCTGGAAGGGAAGCTTTCCTGGACGCCTTGAGAGGATCTTTTGAGTTCGAGAGGTCAAAAAGTCCTTTCCTGATGCGTCTCTTCTTTTTCGCCCACCTCACGGCTGCTGAACGCAAGGCCGTCACAACGAGCTACCTCGAATCCGTGAAGCAGGTTCAGAAAGACCTGGAAATCGCCGGGCCTGAAATCGAAACCCATGCGGATGAGTTCCAGAAGCTTTGTTTTCTCTTCGGCCTTCGCTTCTTCAACGACCTCGCTGAAAACATCTCTCAAACTCTCAGCGCCTTGAATGAGATAGAGGAGTCGCACCATGAAAAACCTTAGTAAAGCCAGGCAAGCGTTTCTGTATGCAGCCCCTTTCCCTCCCCTTGCCTTTTTCAAAGTCTGGGCTTCCCTCAATCCCGGGCCCGTAGCTCTCACCTTCGCAGCGTGGGCGATGCTCGCCTACTGCGTGGTCCTTCTCCTGATCGCAAGGCGTTGGGACAAGCCTAACTATTTTGACTGGGCGGTCTTCGCCTATTTTGCCCTCGCTTCCTTCTTCCTTCTGTTTATGCCCGGCCATGTCAGCAGCCTTTTTTTGCTCTATCCCGTGACAGGCATCTATGCCTGCCTTTTCAGCGCCGCCTTTT
>JAGUZM010000518.1 GCA_020060805.1 Deltaproteobacteria bacterium
CCGGTCATACTCCTGGCCCTTGGCTCCATGAAGCGTAGAAAGGATGATGCCATGCTTGAAGCAGACCCGCAGCGCAGGAATGCTAGCTGATCCTCGCCGAAATCTGCCGGGGCCAGCCTTGTATTGGCGCTTTCATGATTTGTCTCGATGGATACCGGATCGACGCATTTCATTCAGGACCTGTTCACCGGTTACCACATGGACCCCATTTATTTCCGCGGGAGCGTCCTGCGTGACCTCCGGCACGAACACGACATGAAAGAGGTTCTTGCCCCGAAGCGCTTTGACGGGTGGGATACCCTTTGTGAGGAGTGTTTTTGCCAGGGAGCGCAGCTTTGGCAAATCAACCGGGCGCTCTGACCACCTGACCTCTCCAAGGAGCATGCAACGTTCGTCAAGGGTTTGCGAGACTACATCCCATTCCGGACCTTCGCCATGCCAGAAGCGGCGGGCAGGCTCCCATTGGCCCGCCTCTCGGAACGGAGAATCCTGCGCGACGCCTGAGGAGAACCACTGACGGCAAAGCTCTTCCCAGGCAGCGGACACGAGAGATGACCTGGCTTCCCTCCAAAGCTTCTCTCGCGCTCGCGCGGGAGCGTCTGCGAGAAATCCTCGATTCGGCGCAACCACCCGAAACCACATACGGCAAAAGGGGTCGGCGATTTTGTAGAGCGAACGCTTGGCCGAGGCTGAGGAGGCGCTGAAAGGTATCTCCCGCTGGATCAGCCCCAGTTCCATGAGTCGCTGCAACGGACGGCTGAGCGATGTCACAGGCTCACCGATTCGTGCGGCGATTTCAGAGACCCTGTGAGCCCCGAGGCCAATTGCGTCCAGGATCGGCCGCAACGCCACCGCAGGCGGCAGTTCCTCCAGCAAAAGGCGTTCCGGCTCTTCGTGCAGAGGACCCAGCGGGTTCAAGACCAGATGATCAACCGCACGGTCTAGGGGTAAGCCCGACTCAGACATCAGCTCCCAATAGCGAGGCACACCTCCCCAGGCCGTATAGGCCAGAATCACGTCTCGGGCAGTAGCCAGTTCCAATGCCTCCGACAGGTATTGGGCAGGAAGAGGTTGCAAGTGAAAAGCCTCTGTGGCTCGACCATAGAGCGGCTCCGTCGCTCCCATAACCAGACCTTGCATCATACGCTGGCTTGAACCTGCCAGGGCCACTGCAAGCAGCGCCTCCTTGGCCCCCTGGTCCACCCACACCTGGAAGATACTCGGCAATTCCGGACTCGTCGCCACCAGATAGGGGAACTCATCCACGATGAGCGGCCCTCGCCAGCTTTGATGCGTTGCTTCCGCAGAGATCCTTCCAAGGAGGGATCTCCAATCCGGGTATTGCACCTGATCAAAACCGGGGAACCTCGCGGCCAGAGATGCTGCAAAATAGCGGCGTTGAATGGGGGCCGCCGACTGGTCTGCAACCGTATACAGCCCGCCATGCCGTTTACACCATTCCAGAAGAAGACGGGTTTTACCGATGCGCCTCCTGCCCCATATAACCGCCAGGCCGCCGCTGTACGCCAGCCGCTCCAATCTTCCCAGTTCCTCCTCCCGGTCAAGGAATTTCATTTCCATTGAGTTGTCCTCCTGCATTTGCCCGAGCTTTGAAGGTCAAACACAGAACCTGTGTATTGCCTCCACGGAGAGTTGAAATATCCCTGGAGAAGATAACTATACATTTGAACATAATGTTTTTCAACATAATGTTTAATAACATAATTTCCCTCCCGCTGTACGATAACCCCAGCGCCTCCCATGCCTTTTCTCAAACTTGAGCCGATTGTCCACTCAGATTCACGTGACATCTCGGGCCACTGATTTTTTTGGCCTTCAGGCTCAGGGCTCAGCAATTTCAGGATTTGTTTTCCCCTGTCTCCGGGCTGTGACCGGCCAGATCTTGCTCCGTGCCCCTTGGTCCCGCGGACTTTTGGATACCGCCTAGAGATCACAGCCTCATCGAAATCTTTGATAAGACAATAATAGCTGAGGCAAATTCTACGAAGTAATGGGTGCTGGTTTTTCGAGGGCGAACGCACAAGCCCCTGTTCGGTTAAGTCAGGATAGAGTCTTGACAGGACAGGGTGGCGGTGTCGGGAATGAAACAGGGGGCCGAAGGGCCCCCTGTGCACCATATCGTTTACTCTGCCTTGCAATACCTAGAACAATCCCTCAACCTTGCCGGTTTTCACATCTACGTCCACGCGCCGCAGCGCTGGGTCGGAAGAGGTGCCGGGCATGAGGCTGATCGTTCCTGCGCACGGGCAGAGGAACTTGGCCCCTGAATAGATGAGCACGTCACGGATGGGCAGAGACCATCCCTTGGGAACCCCCTTCAGCGCCGGATCATGAGAGAGGCTCAGGTGGGTCTTCACCATCATGGTTGCGTAGGAGTCGTACTGGGAATCGGCCTCGAGCATCTTCGCCTTCGCCTCAGCGTCGGGTGTCCAGGCCACGCCGTCCGCTCCGTACACGGTCTTGGCGATTTTCTCCACCCGCTTCCTCAGCTTCGTTTCCATGGGATACAGGAAATCGAACTTCGGTTTTGCCTCGCAAGCCTCTTTAACGGCTTCGGCAAGCTCGATGGCTCCTTCGCCGCCCTTTGCCCAGTGCTCGGATACGGCGCACCTGGCGCCCGCTTCCTCGGCGTATTTCCGCACCATGGCTATCTCCGCCTTGGTGTCCGTATGGAAGCAGTTGACGCAGACCACGGGGTTCATCCCGGACTTCCGGATGGTGTTGATGTGGTGCACCATGTTCGGGATTCCCGCTTCCAGAAGCTTCAGGTCTTCCTTCGTGTAGGCAGGGTCAAGGGCGATCCCGGCGACGACCTTCGGCCCGCCGCCGTGCATCTTGAGAGCCCTGATGGTCGTGGTGAGCACAGACACATGAGGGGTGAGCCCGCTGTAGCGGCATTTCACGTTCCAGAACTTCTCGAACCCGATGTCGGCGCCGAAACCGCTCTCGGTCACGTGGTAGTCGAAGAGCTTGAGGCCGACGCGGTCGGCAATGATCGAAGACTGTCCCACGGCGATGTTGGCGAAAGGTCCGGCATGAACAAAGCATGGCTGATACTCCGCGGTGCTCATCAGGGTCGGGTTGATGGTATTGCGCATCCACGCGGTCATGGCGCCAGCCACTTCCAGGTCACCGGTGGTGACGGGCTTTCCAGCCTTGTTGAAGGCGACGGTGATCTCTCCCATCCGTTTTCTGAGATCCGGGAGGTCCTTGATGATCGAAAGAATCGCCATCAACTCCGAGGAAACGGCAATCCCGAACTTGGACTGCATCGTAAACCCGTCCTGCCTGCCGCCCAGACCGATGACGATGTTTCTCAGGCTCTGGGCGCAGAAATCGATGATCCAGCCCATCTCAACGCGGGTGGGATCAACGTCGAGCCTTTTCATCTTGGTCAGCCGGTTGAGCTGCTCGTCGTTGTAGTTTCTCTCATGCTGCATCCTTGCGGTGAGGGCGACCATGGCGAGATTGTGTGCGTTCATGATGTCGTTGATGTCACCGGTGAGGCCCATGGAGAATTCGGTCATGGGGATGAGCAGGGCGTTTCCGCCGCCGGCCGCAGTCCCCTTGATGTTCATGGTCGGGCCGCCAGAGGGCTGACGGAGAGCGCCACCAACATTCACCCCCAGCTTTCCGAGACCTTCCATAAGACCGACAGAGGTGGTGCTCTTACCCTCACCCAATGGCGTAGGCGTAATAGCCGTCACTTCGATGTATTTTCCATCCGGCTTCTTCCCGAGCCGCTTCATGACCTCCAAGAAGTCAATCCGTGCGAGTCTTCCGTAAGGAATAATCTCCTCCTTTTGAAGTCCCAGCTTCTCGCGCCATTCTTCAGGGGTGGGCATGTTCTTTTCGGCAGCTTCTGAAATCTGCCAGTCTTTCATCTTAACCGCATCGTAGGGCATACTGAACTCCTCCTTTTCTTCCTTGTTTTGGTTAACTGCTTCGCCGAACTCCGTTTCCTACTTAAAAGGGTAAACCTTTTTTACTATCCAGACGTGGATGCCGCTTTTTCGAACTGCTTCAAGACAGAATAAGCATCGCTGAATCGATTGATCGGGCGGCTCATGAAACCGGCCCCTGAAGACCCAAATCCACTTACCCGTCCGGCGGGTTTTTAAAGAGATACCAAGCAGTTATGAACTTAGGGAAACACAAACCCCTGGTCTGCCTGGTTAAGAGCACTTTCTCGTATCAAAAAAAATATGGGGCGTCAAGGGATATGGGAACAAAAATGACGATGACCCACCGATTTCTTCGATCGCCTGTAGTCGAGTGAAACGCTGGGAAAACGAGGGGTTGGAAAGCGGTCATCCGCCGGCGATCATGGGAATCAGGAACACTTCCGAGTTGTCCGGAACCGGGGTTTTATCGAAATTGGGTTTTGAAACGGTCTTGTCGTTTATCCGAACCACCGCGTAGGGATAAGGGTCTCCCAGGTCCTTCAGCAAATCCGCCACCGTCATCCCCTCTCGCCATGGGAGATCCCTGCTCCCCACCCTGATCATTCCTTGACCCCGTTCGCTTTGAGGAGTTTCACGACTTCAGGAAAATCGATCCCGAGACGCTTCACGGTTTCCAGGGTCGGGATGCCGTCCTCGGTCCATCCCCGGCGCCTGTAGACGGCTTCTCTGAGTTTCTCATACATCCCTTCCCTCAATCTTCTCAGGATCGCTACCTTCTCCTCCGTACCCTTCCCTGCAATGTTCACCCCATGATCGTCGCGAAGTTGCTCGTCATACCTCTCTTTCCGCGACTCGTATTCGTCCACGGTCACGGGCCCGACCGCGCGATAGGGGATATTGTCCTGCTCACGCCGGCCGAATCCCATCTTCAGATTGAATATGCGCTGGAAATTGTAAACCCCTTCGCTCATCCGGATGAGACCGTCGGGATCCGCCTTGCGGCCCGTCACCGCGCTGAAGTAGCGGGCGTACCATTCCACATGCTTCATGACTTTGGCAGGCTCCGGCATATCCTTGTTGTCCTCCGGAACAATGTCATTCCACGGCAGCTTGCACAACCCGCACAGCCCGAACCACGTTCGGAACATCGGGAACCAGTGGAGGGCTTCTGCTTTCGCTTCAAAGGAGGGCAGGTAGTTGTGCACCATGTCCATGAAGATCACCCACGCCTCATCGTGCTGGGGTCCCTTGAGGGCCAGGCCGTAACCCCCCTGCTGGGCGAGGGACTCCTTGGTCATGTATTCCGAGAATTCGAGCCCCTTCGACTCCATGCCGATGTCCTGCATGATCTCGGGGTCTGCGCCGAATTTCTTGGCGAAAATCTCCTTCATCCGGCGCACCCCCTGCCCCACGATCTTCCCGAACCCTTTGCCCTTGGCCATCTGATGAACCAATTCAAGGGCATTCACCCTGTTGCCGAAAGAAAGGTCCATTCCTCCCGTATGGGTCTCGTTGATCAGCCCCATCTCGAAGCACTCCATCGCAAAGGCGATGGATGTGCCGACGGAGATCGTGTCGAGGCCGTAGGTGTCGCAGTAAAAATTGAACTCCGTAACCGCAAAGGGGTCAAAGATCCCCAGGTTGGACCCGCAGCCGGCGATCGTCTCATACTCCGGCCCGTCCACAAAAACCTTTTTCCCCTTGTGGGGCCCTGTGAAAGGGAGGAAGTCCTTGACGCCGTGGGAGCAGGCGACGGTGCATCCGATCCAGCATCCGTCAAAGCCTTTGTCAAAGAGGCGCCTGTACACATCCTTGCCCAGGTTCTCTGCCTGAGGATGCTGGCCGTACCGGAAATTGTGGGTTGGAAGCAGGTCATAGTCATTCATGATGGTCACGATGTGGGTCGTCCCG
>JAGUZM010000038.1 GCA_020060805.1 Deltaproteobacteria bacterium
CTTTTCGGATCTTTTCTTTACCCCCTCGTGATCATGTTCAGCGTACCCCTGGCTGCCGCGGGCGGGTTCCTCGGGTTGTTTCTCGTCAACCGCTTCCTGACCTATCAGGCCCTGGATGTGCTGACCATGCTCGGGTTCGTGATCCTGATCGGTGTGGTGGTCAACAACGCCATCCTGATCGTGCATCAGGCCCTCAATTTCATGAGAGAAGGCGGAATGGGTTCGAGGGAGGCGATCCGGGAGTCGGTGCGAACGCGGATCAGGCCGATTTTCATGACCACCTTCACCTCGGTCGCCGGCATGCTGCCCCTGGTTTTGTTCCCGGGCGCGGGTTCCGAGCTCTACCGGGGAATGGGAAGCGTCATCACCGGGGGGCTGGCGGTTTCCACCCTGTTCACCCTGTTTCTGGTGCCCGCCCTCTTTTCCCTCGTTCTCGACGGCCGCGACGCCCTCCGCCGTCGCCTGAGCGGCAATTGATTTTCAGGACCTTTGACTTCTCACTCAACCCTCCACCTTTGGTGGAGGACCCGGATAGGTTCGACCGATGCGGGGTAAAAGCGATCGCTTGAAATTCGAACGACGAATATCGAAATACGAAATTCACCCGCCTAGGGCGGGCAAGAATCCGAAATCCGAATTTTCAAAGAAACTGAACCAAGAATGCTGTCGCCAGAACCAATATAATTGTTTTGGATGTGGAGTCTTTCTGCAGAGATACTTTCACAGGGCCCTTCTCAGGATCTCTTCCATCTCGCGGGGGGTCAGCTTGATCGGGTTACCCTGCATGCTGCTCGCCACCGAAGCTTTTTCGATCAAGGTTACAAAGTCCTCCTCCTTGAGGCCGTGAGAGGCGAGGGCCGGCACCTCCAGGGCATCGCACAGCTCTTCCACCCACCGGATGCCGTCGTCGAGAGCGGCCCCCGGGTTCGCGGTGAGGATCCTCGCGATCTCCTCGTAGCGAAGGAGGGCTGCGCTTTCAGGCATCCGCTCTTTCATCGCCCTGATGTTGGCAACCATGACCAAGGGCAGGAGACGCGCGCAGATGGCGCCGTGGGGACCCGGGAACATGCCGCCAAGGGGCGCAGCGAACCCGTGCACGGCGCCGAGTTTGCCGTTGGCCAGGGCGAGCCCGCCGAACAAACTGGCGCAAGCCATGTCTTGCCGGGCTTCGTGGTCATCCCCATGCTCGCAGGCACGGCTGAGGGAACGTGCGGCAAGGCTCATGCCCTCGCGACAAAGCCCGTCGGTGAGGGGATTGGCTTTGTTGGAGACAAAAGGCTCGATCAGCTGGGTCAGGGCGTCCAGGCCTGTCGTCGCCGTGAGGGACCGGGGCAGGGCGTACGTGAGCTCCGGATCTATCAAGGCCACGCGGGGCAGCATCAGCGGGCTCCGCAGGCTGACCTTGACCTTGTACTGCGGGGAAGCCAGGACGGCATTGGCCGTGACTTCAGCGCCCGAGCCGGCTGTCGTGGGAATGGCAATCAGGGGAGCGGCCAGCCGGGCGATGGGAGTCCCCCGTCCGATCACCTCCAGATAATCCAGGAGGTCCCCGGGGTTGGTGAGAAGCGCCGCGACCGCCTTGGCAGCGTCCATGGCACTCCCGCCGCCCAAACCGATGACGAAGTCGCAGCGCTCCCTCTTTGCAAGGGCTGCGGCCTCCTGTGCCATGGTGGTGGTCGGCTCGCCGCTGACCGTGAACATAAGGAAACCCACACCCTGCGATTCCAGGATCCGCAACAAAGGTTGAGCTCTCTCCCCTGATCGGCCTGTGACGAGCAGGGCGCGCCGGCCCATGGCTGCGGCGATAGGCCCGACCTCGGGTAGCCTTCCCGGGCCGAAGATGATCCTTGTCGCTGTGCTGAACTCGAAGCGCATCATCACCACCCCTGGTCTTGAGGAAAAACGTTCGTGTACTTGATGCTCGTCCGCGCCTCTGCCATCATGGGCGCCACCTTGTCCCTCCAGGCCTGGTAATGGGCGGTCTCCTTGTGCTGCCCAGGTGCCTGGGGAGTGCGGTACACCTCGACGAGGACGAAGCGCGTTGGGTCGTCTGCCTGCTGGATCACGTCAAACCGCGCGATGCCCGCTTCCTTCACGCTCTTCGCGGCGTTTTCCACACTCGCCTGGCGAAAGGCGTCGAGGAATTCAGGCTTGACGTGTACGAAAACATGGACGATGATCATGGGCCTTCCTCCTTTCATGACCTGTTTTCGGAGATCGAAGGGTTTATAGCACGGATCGATTTGTAACGAAACGGAAAGGGGGAGAGGACGGGGGTTGTACCATCGACAGGTTTGACCATGCAAGGGGGGGTGAGCCATGAGCAAAGGAAGAGAGGAGAAGATTTTCTACTTTGATAAAAAGGGGGGGATCAACACGGACAGGACCATCGAGATCGCGCTTCAGTGTTGTGATTCGCGAAAAATCGCAAAGCTCGTGGTCGCCTCGTCCACGGGCAAAACCGCCCTCAAAGCCCGGGCAAAGGCGAAGCCCTCTGTCGAAGTCATCGGCGTCACCTACGGCGCGGGCAGCAGGTACAGGGAAGAGGTGGAAGAGTTCAACAAGAACCGGAGCCTCCTTGAGGAGAAGAACATCAGGATCGTGCGAGGCCTCCACGCCTTGAGCGCCACGGAAAGGGGGTTCGAAAACAAGTACAAGAACGGGCTCCTCCCCCTCAACATCGTTGCGGACACCCTCAGGATGTTCGGCCACGGGATGAAGGTGTGCGTGGAAATCGGGATCATGGCCGCGGAGCACGGCTTCGTCACGCCCGAGGAGGACATCGTCGCGATCGCCGGCAGCGGGCACGGCGCAGACACCGCGGTCGTGATGAGGGCTGCTTTTGCAGGGACCATGTTCGACACCAAGATCAAGGAAGTGCTCTGCATGCCGTCCTGAAACAGGATTCAACCCGGAATCATCGCGACGTTTTTCACCGGCGAAGAGCTTTGCCTTGAGAGGAGCGAGCCGATTCGGGATTGCTGTGCATGAGTAACCATCACTATACTCTGGCCGAACAAGGGGGTATGTCGTTTATATGAAACGGGTGCAAAGGGCGTCGTCGGCGGTTCGATCGTTCAGGGAGAGGTTGACGCCGGAGGACCTTGAGTCCCTGGCAGGGCAGGACGAGCCCATCCGCATTCAGGCCTTTCTCGACAGCATTCCTTACAGCACAGACGCTTTTTACCGCAGCCCCCTGCGGGTTCTTCACGATCGGGTGGCCCATTGCTTTGACGGCGCCCTTTACGGTGCTGCGGCGCTGCGCCTGATCGGTTACCCCCCGCTCATCATCGACCTCTTGCCCGATCATCGGGACGACGAGCACCTTTTGGCCGTCTTCAAGGTGGAAGGCCACTGGGGTGCTGTGGGAAAATCCAATTTCGTCGGCCTTCGGTATCGAGAGCCTGTCTACAGGAGCCTGCGGGAATTGGTGATGTCCTATTTTGAGCAGTATTACAACGTGGAGCGGGAGAAAACGTTACGGGGGTACACAAAACCGATGAACCTGGCGAGCCTCGACACCCTCGATTGGATGGTGAGGGACGAGCATCTCGAAAAGGTGGCCGATCATTTGGACGAAAGGCCGAGGGTAACCCTTCTCACAAAGGCGATGATCCGTCGCCTCTCCCTCCTCGATAAGCGATCTTACGAAGCGGGTCTGTTCGGCGCCAACCCCTCCGGGTTGTATCAGCCCGGTTCGAAGGCCGGTGGGTGAACTGGAGGGGTGCGGGCCGAGTCGCCTGAAGCGACCAGGGGCATGAGATGGGGCGCAAGGAGCTTGAACACCGCCACAGGCAGGGAACTCGTGAAACCATACTCCCCTGCCTCACTTCCCGGCACAAAGGCGGTGATGGCGCCGAAGAAGCGCTCATCGATAAAGAACACGAAAACCGCGGTGCGGTTCATCAGCTTGGAGGAGATCAGCTGGCCCTGAGGCCCGAAGGTCTCGTAGCGGTGGTCGCCGGTGCCCGTCTTCCCTCCCACGCGGATCTCGGTGCCCTCCGGCCTCTGGAATGCACGGTGCGCTCCGATGGCGGTTCCACTCTCCACCACTTCAAACATGGCCGTCTTCACGAGGAGCGCGATCTCGGGCCGGAGAACCTGCTCGCCCTGAACAGCCTGGCGCCTAAACAGCACCTCATACGGCGTGTGTTCCGCGAAATGAAGGCTTTCCACCCGGACGGTCGGCAAGGACACGCCGTTGTTGACGATGATCCCCACCAGCTCCGCCAGGGCGGCGGGCCGGTCCCCCGAGGTGCCGATGGCTGTGGCAAGGGAGGGAACCAGATAGCCGAAGGGGTAACCGAGCCGCTTCCAGGCCTGGTGAATCTCCACGAACGCCTCGATCTCGAGGATGGTCCGGATGCGGGTGTTCTGGGCGCCCTTGACCGGAGTCTGAAAAAGCCATTCGTAGACTTCCTGGCGCACCGCCACGCTCTCCCTCAGAAGGTCCTCCAGGGTGGCCAGGGGAGTGCGGTAAAGGTAGGCCGCGACCCAGAGGTCGAGGGGATGCAGGCGCGCCGCGTAAGAGGCCTCCGCAAGGGTCCATCTCCTGGCCGAGTGGGACCTAAAGAGCTCTCTCAGGGTCCCCTCGCCTAGGTCGGAACCGGGCAGGTGGGTTCTGAGAATTGCCCGAAAGTCCCCAAAATCGAGGCCGGGGGAGACAAAGAAGTAAGCCGCCGACAGCCGTGAGGGTTCGGCTTCGATCGACTGAGCGAGTTTCTCCATCACCTGGTCGCGGGTTCTCCCGTTTGAGCTGTACTTGCGGAAGAACAACCGGATGAAGTTGGACCCCTCGTAGTCGGCAAATTGCTCCAGGTACGCTCTCCTTTCAGGATGGTCCGGCGTGCGCAACAGTTTGCGGGTTGAACGGTGTTCATTGAACAGGTAATGGTCAACGATATCTTTCATCAGGCGGATGAAGACCAGGTTGACGGAATACTTGAATCCCCGCCGCACGGACAAGACCTTGTGGTTGTCCTCCTTGTTGAAGTTTTCGAACGTGTGCAGGCCGCCTCCGGTGAAGAAGGCTTCGTAGGGGCTTGCGGAATAGGTCCGCTCCATCGCCGCCTCGAGCATGGCTCGAAGACTTCTCTCCCCGCTCCGTAACAGGTGGGAGATCGCCCATCGGCTCAGATTGTCCTCCGGGTCGATTTCGACGGCGGAGAGTTCGTTGCGATTCAGCCGTGCATAGCGGTCGTGCAGGTTCGCGATGATCTCCAGGTACGTAATCAGCGTGCGGAGCTTGGCCGTTGAACCCAGGTCGAGCTTCACCCCTTCGTTGATGTCCAGAGGCTGATCGTAGTTGTCGCTCTGCACCCTCAGTTTGTTTCCATGGGGCGTTTTCTCACAGAGGATGAAACTGTAGATGAGATTGGCCGGATCCCGCTTCTCCAGGAGACGGAACCCCATGAGGCCCTGCCTGGAAACCCACTGGGGGTCGTGAAGTTTCAAAAGCTCCTCTGTGACCGCTACCTGGGTGCCGCGATCCAGGGTGGTGGTGACGGCCAGGTCAAGGCGATCCAGGTCATAGAGATTTTCCACACCCATGAGGTTCATCAGCCGCGTCCGAATGGCGTTCGTCGCCTTTCGCTCGAAGAAACGCAGGGGAAGCGCGGGAAGGGGCTCGGAGCGGACCGCAAGAGGAACCTTCAGGGCGAGGGCCTTCAGTTCCGCAGAAATGATGCCTTCCTTGGCGAGGAGGCGGAGATACTTATCACACATGCGGTTCAGGGACTGAGGGTTTTTCACCAGATGGTAGCTGGGCCTGCGTTGCGCGATAAAGAGGCCCAGCACCTGCTTGAGGGCAAGGGCTTTTTCTCGGAATAACTTTTTGTCCGGGCGATGATCGGCACCCCCAAGGACCTCCATCACTTTCCTGAAATCCGAGCCGTACCATGCCCACAGCCCTTCCCCCAGGCCGATGACTTCCCCGTAATCGGCGCGAGCCGCGAGGGGCACGGAATTGAGGTAGCTCAGGATGATCTCCTTCCTCGCGGCAAAGGTCTTTTCGCCGTAAAGGTAAGAGCGGAGGGAGGCTGTGGCCATCTGGTAGATTTTTTCCCAGGAGGAAAGGGTAACCCCGTCGGGAGAGTGCCTGAACTTTTCAATCTGGGTGGCAAGGGTGCTCCCTCCCGCGGCTCTGTGGTCCCGGTCGAATACCTGGATTCCTTTGTCCAGAATCGCCCTGGCGAGGCGGTCCCACTCCACTGCCGGGTTGAGGTATGGCCGGTTTTCGTTGGGCAACTCCCGGTTCTCGATGTAGAGAAGGATGTCGACGACCAGGGGAGGTATCTCCGAAAAGGACTCGAAGGCGCGTTTCGGGTGGTGGCTGGAAAAAACGATCTCCCCGCTCTGGTCGAGGATCTTCAGCCCTGCAACGCTCTTTTCCGGGTAGACCGGAAAGAGCCCCCACTGCCTGAGGGAATGCATCTTCTCCGATACCCGAGCCTGACGGACGACTCGAAACTCTCTTTCTTCGAGCCTCACGGCGATCTCCGGCAAGAAGGCATAGCCCAATCTCTTATCGTAGGGTCCAAGGGGCGAGGGAAGGAAAGGCTGAAACTCCCCCTCCCTCATGTCGTAGGTCATCCCCTTAGCCAGGTTTGAAAAGAAGCGGGCCTGCCGTTCCGAACTGCGAACCTCATCCAGGAAGAAAGCGAGGGCGAGCAAAAAAAAGCAGGCCCCTGCCACCAAGACAGGGCGCCTGCGGATGATGGGTTTTCGATTTGGTGGCGGCCGCATTCGCTTCAACCCGAGCATGTGTTCCCGAAACCTGATCTTCCGAGCAAAAGACGATAGAGAGCAAAAGGGATGCCAGACACACAGGGGAGAGAAAACCGTACCTCATTTCAGGATGTTAGACCAGTTGATGGGGGTTGCGATGGGACAGGTTGGAAAAAAAATACCCAAACATGGGGATTTCATTTCTAATTTTGGGTGAAGGATTTTCTATTGAGGAGATGGAGAAGGGCCTCTATCGCGCGTTTTTGGGCTGGATGACGAGCAGATCCCCGTCATCGGTCAGAACGCCGAGGATGATGGCGCAAAGAAGGCGATAGATGCCCACTTCATAGTACTGCGTGGTGGTGAGGGGATTTGGCATCATGGGATCTGCGACGAGGACTCTCCGCTCTTTACGGTCATAACCGGCCAGGACCACGAAGTGGCCCATGGAATCGCCGCGCACGTCATCGTAAACCTGGTTATTCCCTTCAGAGAATTCGCGGGCAGAGTTATACAGGTAAGTCGCACTCAAACCGGTGATGATCGGGGTCGACTTGTAGAGATAGCTCCGCATCAAAGCGGCCGTCAGCACTTCGAAGCGCAACTCTCCTCCAAGGCCGAGAAAATCGAGAAAAGCCTTGGTGACCATTTCAAACCTGGGCCTTGAGTGTTTGTGGAGCAATTGCGACTTCAGCTTTGCCGAGAGGTCCGGCCGTGGGGTTGAAAACCAGGTAGGGTCGAAAAGCTGGAGGTTATAGGTGTAGATGGTCGCTCTGTAGCCTCGCCGCAGGGCGTGGGAGGCAAGGTAAACAGCGAGGGTGCCCCCGTCATCGAGGCGGGTCACTTC
>JAGUZM010000355.1 GCA_020060805.1 Deltaproteobacteria bacterium
CAGGTGGGTCAAAAAATCGGTGGGCAAAATCATCAGGGCAACGATCAGAGGGGTCCGGTTTTCACCGGTGAGTGGGTCCATTCTTCATCGGTGGTGACATTTACCCGCCTCCGGCGTAGGTTACCCGCCGTTATTGTGGCGGGCTGTTTTTGGTAATTCGTCTGTTGCCCCAAATATTATCTCTTTACCCATTTCAGCCCAGGGCCGTTTTGGGTAAGACTTCAGGCAGGGTACGGGGTGCACGGGAAATGCAAAATACACCCGCAAGGGAGGCAGGGGGAGAAGTGGCTGAGGATTTGTTCAACCGGGGGCTGTGCTTACCGTCGGCCTAGGGGACGTTGGTTAGTTTTGTAGGTTATTTAAGACGGAAAAGGCGTTCACCGTTGACCGTTATCTTTGTCCACGAAGTACACGAGAGCAGAGCCCGCCTGAGGCGGGTAAAAGCGGGGAGCCCTTCGACTGAACTCAGGAGTGTGCCACAGGGAGCACGGACCGAAAACATGATGCCAGAGTCGTGGGGGGCCGGGTTCCCGAGGATTTATTCAACCGCGGCCTCTGCCTGCCTTCCGGCACCGCCATGACCGACACCGACGTGGACCGGATCATCTCCAGGATCAAGAGGTGTCAAGAATAACCCCCTCTTGCCGATTCCCGCCCAAGGCCAAAATCGGTAACTTCGTCAACTCCCTTTACTGATCTTTATGACGATCTCGCCTCCTCTCGACTCTCCAGTCATCTTACCGATTTCCGCCCAAGGCTTGCCCGCCTCTGGCGCGGTTTACCCGCCACCGTCTGTGTGGTTTACCTGCCTCAGGCATGGCGGGCTGTTTTGGGTAAAATTCGGAGCTATATCCTCAAGTGAATGCCGTATAGGCATCCGAGTTGTATGATATAATCTATCAAGAGGGGAAGGCTATAGGAGAGAGTGAAGGAGAGTGGTTTGGAAAGGGATCAGCAGATCATTGATACCGTCCGCGAGGTTATCGCGGGTGATTCGCGGGTAGAGTTCGCTTACCTTTACGGCTCGTACGTAGGCGGTGAGAAGGCCCGGGATATGGATATCGCCGTTTACGCAAGCCGGGGAATCACGCCTCATGGACTGGCAGCCGATTTAAAGATCGCATTGTCCCGACGGACCGGGTTGCCGCCGGATGGATTCGATATTCGAATCGTCAATGAAGTCCTTGGGTCCGGCGACTTGTTTGGTCTTCTCTATTTGAAGCGGGTGCTGACAACCGGAATTCTGCTTTTTGACAGGCGGCCGGACACTCGGACGGATTTTATTGAACGGTACGGAATGAAATACAGGGAGTGTGAGGGATTGATGGCTGAGGTGCTGGGATGATCGATATCATTCGACTGAAACGCCTTTTGACGGAAATCACGAGAAATAGCCGTGAACTCAAAGAGCTGATTGATGAGAATTCTTTGACCCCCGGGTCGGTACCCCTCAAGGCGGCAAAATACCTTTTGATCGAACTGGCAGAGGCTATGTCCAATACGATTCAGCATATTTTGGCCAAAGAAAAGGGAATTGCCGTCTCAGGGTATATCGATACGATCGTCAAAGATCACGAACACCGCATTGTTTCTAAAGAACTGTTTGAGAAGTTAAAGCCGTTTTTCGATTTTAGAAACAGTTTGATCCATCGGTACTGGGATGTAGACGACGCCCTTCTGATCCGAAACATTTCGGATGGTCAAAATGATTTTGATCGATTCGTCGAGGAGATCGAGGCAAAGTGGTCTAAACGGTAATTTCAAGAGGTGTCACGCGGAGACGCAAAGAACGCAAAGACAATAATACTAGAGGTTTAAAGACAAAAACACCTTGGCGATCTTTGCGGCTTGGCGTGAGGAAGTGTGTTAGGAGGAGAGGCGTGTTTCTGTTCAAGAAGATAGCGAGCACATTTCTGTTCCCTGTGCCCCTTTGCCTCGAGGTCATGCTGGTGGGGCTCTTCCTTTTGTGGTTCACCCGCAAGCAGGTCCTGGGGAAAGTCGTCGTCACCCTGGGCGCCGTGCTCCTGGGGGTGCTCAGTTACGGATCTTTTTCGGACGGGCTTCTGAGGCCCCTGGAATACAGCTACCCGCCGAAACCAGCAGTCGAAGCGATCAGGGGCGCGAAGTGGATCGTGGTGCTGGGAGGGGGGCATGTCTCCGACCCGAGGGTTCCCGTGACGAGTCAACTCTCGGGAGAGTCGATGGCGCGACTGGTCGAGGGGATTCGGCTCCAGAAAATGAACCCTGAGGCCAGGCTCCTTCTTTCAGGCGGGAGCGCGTTCGACCCGGTTCCGAACGCCGAGATCATGGCCAGGGTCGCATCCTCGATCGGCGTGGACAGGCAAAATATGGTTCTCGAAACAACCTCTCGAGATACAGAGGAGGAGGCGAGAACCATAAAGGATATGGTCGGGAACGAACCGCTCCTCCTCGTCACCTCGGCTTCCCACATGCACAGGTCCATGGCCCTTTTCAAGAGCCAGGGCATGAATCCCGTTCCGGCTCCCACAGGCCACATGCTGAAAGAGCCGCAGGGGACCAGCCCGAGGGCGTTTTTCCCGGGCACGGACGGGTTGCGGAAAGCGGAGGCCGCGTTCTACGAGTACCTCGGGCTGGCTTGGGCGAAGGTGAGGGGGGAAATCTAGGAAAGAGGCTCACGCAAAGACGCGAAGAACGCAAAGAAAAGAATATTGATGGTTAAAGACAAAAAGCAAAAAAACCTTAGCGTGCTGAATCGCTGTCTTCTGACATCTGACCTCCGTCCTCTGTCGTCTGTCCTCTGGTCTTTTACTGTCCTCTGTCATCTGACCTCCGTCCTCTGTCTTTTTGCATAGGTAGATAAAGAGAATGAAAAGATTCGTGTATCCCAATCTTCTGGTGGTGGCGGTCATAGACGCGCTTCTGATTGCCCTCTCCTGGTATTCCGCTCACGAGCTGCGCTTCAATTTCGAGATCCCCGACAGCCACTACCGGGTCATGCTTTCAATCGCCCCTTATGTGCTGTTGATCAAGGTTCTCGTGTTCTACCTTTTCGACCTGTACCGGGGGATGTGGCGGTACACGAGCATTTCCGACCTCCTCAACATCATCAAAGCGGCCAGCGTGAGTTCCCTCCTCATGGTTTCCATCATTGTGTTCACCCATAGCTTTCAGGGTTTCTCCAGGGCGACGTTCATCATCGACTGGTTCCTGACGATCTTTCTGATCGGCGGGTACAGGCTCGGGATTCGCCTTTTCTTCTGGGTCGGGTTCGAGTCCGACCTGAGCCGGCTCGCTAGCACAAAGATTCTCGGTTTTGGAAGAAACCACCGAAAAGGGGCGAAGAACCTGTTGATCGTCGGAGCCGGGGATGCGGGCGAGAAGATTCTCCGGGAGATCCTGGAAAATGCGAGCCTGAGGTACCGTGTGGTGGGGTTCATCGATGACGACGAACGAAAGATAGGGAAACAGATTCACGGCGTCCCGATTTTGGGGAGGAGCGAAGACCTGAAGACCATCGCCCAAAGAGTTCAGGCGGAGGAACTCCTGATCGCGGTTCCTTCGGCAACGGCGGAGGAGATGCGGGGGCTCCTGGCAAGGTGCGAAGAGAGCGGCCTCCGGTTCAAAACTGTTCCCGGCATCGGCGAGCTGATCGGCGGCAGGGTGAGCGTAAAAGCGATCCGGGAAGTAGCCTACCGGGACCTTCTCGGCAGAGAGACGGTCCGCCTTGAGGAAAACCGCATTAAATCCTACCTCGATAACACCGCCGTCCTGGTCACAGGGGCCGGGGGCTCCATCGGTTCGGAGCTCTGCCGCCAGATCTGCCGCTTCCGCCCTGACAGGCTCATTATGTTCGAGCGGGCGGAAAGCCCTCTTTACGAGATCAGTTTGGAACTAAAGACGGATTTCCCCGAGGTCAAGACGATCGCCGTTCTGGGAGACATCAGGGACCGGCAGCAGCTCAGGAAGGCCTTTTCGGCATACGATCCGAGGGTCGTGTTTCATGCCGCCGCGTACAAACACGTGCCCATGATGGAACTCCTGCCCTGGAAAGCGATCAAAAACAATGTCCTCGGTACGCGGAACCTGATCGACATGTGCAGGGAGCACGGGGTGGGGCGTTTCGTTTTCGTGTCCACGGACAAAGCGGTTAGGCCTGTGAGCATCATGGGGGCAACCAAAAGGATCGCGGAACTTCTCGTTCAGGGCCAGAATGGGTGCGACCTCCCAGGTCCGAAATTCATGACCGTCCGATTCGGCAATGTCGTGGGGAGCGTGGGCAGTGTCGTCCCCCTTTTCAAGAAGCAGATCGAGAGGGGAGGCCCCGTGACGGTGACCCACCCTGAAATGACCCGCTACTTCATGACGATACCTGAAGCCTGCCAGCTGATCCTCCAGGCGGGCGCCATGGGCGAGGGGGGGAGACGTTCATTCTCGATATGGGGCAGCCGGTGAAGATCGTGGACATGGCGAGAGACCTCATACGGCTTTCCGGTTTCAAGCCGGACGTGGACATCAAGATAGAGTACATCGGCCTCAGGCCCGGGGAGAAACTCCACGAAGAGCTGAGGACCCAGGGAGAAGGGATTCTTCCGACGAGCCACGAGAAGATCGTGGTAATCAGAGGCACATCGTGCGACCAGGTGAGGCTGAACGGGGTGATCAATGAGCTGGCGGATCTTGCCTATGAGCAGGATGCGGCGGGGATCAAAAGAAAGCTCCAGGAAATTGTTGAGGATTACAGGCCGGCGACGGGAAGCAATGATCATTGAGCAATTGTAATCGAACATCGAACATCGAATATGGAGCATTTGACATTGAGCAATGGTCATTGAGCATTGAACATTGAGCATTGAACATTGGACATCGAACATTGAACATTGAACATGAGGACAGGGGAATGCGGAACCGGAAGGGTTGAAGGGATCACCGGTGAATCGGGAATAACGGACAGAGAATAGGAGAAAGGGGAATATGGCCAGGGAGAAAATGTATTTTATCGGCGGGCTTCTCATAGGCGTTCTTATGGCTTCGCTCTTTCTATTTTACTTCGCCCCCAGGTATGCCACGGTGAAGTCAGGGGAGACGCTGATCAGGCAGGACAAGTGGACCGGGCAGTCGTGGCGGTTCACGGATAACCAGTGGAAGGCGATTGTGGGTCAGAATCACGACTGGGAGAAGGTTGACAGTGCCCTGGTGAAAGCGCTCCATATCCCTTTTGCGGATGTTGACGCCGGCGGAGCGATGAAGCTCTTGAGAGAGAAGCATCCCATCCTCAAAACCCTGTCGGACGAAGAGCTGCTGGAGCGGATCAAGACGGTTTATTCGAGGCAGATCCTCACCAACATGTACCTCGACAGCTTCCTGAAGGTGGAGAAATCGGGGACACAACAGAAGCAATGAACATTGAAGATTGAACATTGGACATCGAACATTGAACGTCGAACATCGAATATGGAACATTTGACATTGAACATTGCACAATGACCAATGTTCAATGACCAATGATCAATGATAGATGCTTTGGGCGAGAGCTTGTCAGGGCGTGGTGGGGTAAGGGTGGGCGTTGTCGATTGTCATGGAGAGTCTGATGCCCGCAAACCTTGCCTCGAGTCTCCTCAGGAGATGGGTCTTGGCATGGAACTCGAAGCTCGCCCACGCGTGAGGGGGGTTTTGGCCCGGGTCGGGCTTGGCCGGTTTTAGGAGGAAAGTGTAGTTCATCGCAAAAGCCGGGGAAGAGCGCCGCTCTTCCGTCGGCCTGCCCAATAGGTTCAAGAAGTCTGTTTTGCCGGGGATGGGGGTTTCATCCCCTTCCTTTTTCCTGGGGAAAGTTCCGGAGACATGGCGTTCCCCTTTTTTCACCTCCCCCGTGCCGATCGCACGGAAAGATTCGACGAGGAACGGCCTGGGGAGAACCTGGATGAATCTTCTCGGAAATGTGACCCTGGTGAGCGTTTCACCCTCAAAAAAGAGATCCACCGGCACATCGAACGCCTCCCCGCTCAGATCCTCCCCTCCTCCCTTTTTCTCAAAGTAATACTGCCATGTGCTCAGCCCTTTGGATTCGCGGACGAAGGTCGGCCCTTTCCTGGCGAGGAACAGGATGTCGTCCTTGAGCAAAACGGGCTTGAGGAAAACGAGGTCGAGGCCGGCCGCATCTTCCAGCCTGAAATACTTCTCGAACTCTGAGAGGTGAAGTTTGACCTCAAGAAGCCTGAGATAAACACAGCCCTTGAGAGACAGGGTGAGCAGGAGGAGGGCTATGAGGAGGCCGTAGCGTTTCATCGGCATGGTGAAATCCCGTCGGGAAGATGGAAGCGAGAATGCTGATATTAGGGCATTATCATAGCAAAAAAGCACGGAGAAGGGAAACGGGTGCCGCCAGGGGGGGTTGTTGACAAAGGCGGGTGCCGGTGTTAATTAAAGCCTTTAAACTTCTGGAAGGAAAGGAGAGTCTTCATGTCGGACCTATTGCAAGTAACGGACGAAACCTTTGAATCTGAAATCGTGAAGTCGGCTCTGCCTGCGATGGTCGATTTCTGGGCGGAATGGTGCGGGCCCTGCCGCATGGTCGGACCCGTGGTCGAGGAGCTGGCAAAGGCTTATGCAGGAAAGGTAAAAATCGCCAAGATGGACGTGGACAAAAACCGCCAGACACCGGCCAAGTTCGGAATCAGGAATATTCCCACCCTCATTCTCTTCAAGGGCGGCAAAGTGGCGACCACCATCATCGGCGCTCAGCCCAAGAGCTACATCGAGGGAGAACTGAAGAAACTTCTATAGAAGGAGACAGAAGACAGTAGACAGTATAC
>JAGUZM010000390.1 GCA_020060805.1 Deltaproteobacteria bacterium
CCCCCCCCCGGGTCGGCCAGTCAAGGGCTTCGGTTGCGGCCGAAGACTTGCACCGGAGGAAATGAATGAAAATCGAAAAGGGGCACAAAAAGCTTTTGATCCAAATGGGGCTGAAGGAGAAGGACTTCCGGCTCTTTGACGGCAAGTACGTCACCTACGAGCATGATGCGGAAAAAGGCGTCCGCCTCTACGATCCCTACTATGCCACTTCGTTCAACGAGTATATCGGCGTCGACGGCTGGAGCGCCTGGAGCAGCGAAGCCGACACGTTCATGAGCGATGTCCTCGGGCCGGCCAAGGCGGAAGCGGAGAAAAGGGCTAAGAAGAACCTTAAGCCGTCCGGCGAAGAGGTGGCCCAGGCTCTTGAGAAGAGATTCGGCAAAAAGGACCAGTGAAGCACCCGTGAACCTCTCAGCTTATGTTGACACCATAAAGAAGCACTTTGAATTCGGGCCCGCCACGGTCCACCACCGCTATCTCCCTCCGGTAGATGCCGTCTACGGCGAAACCCCGGCCCTTCCGCCCCCTGTGCTCGCCGCTCTGGACCGCATCGGCATTCAAAACCTCTTTAAGCATCAGGTGGACGCGATCCGGCATGTCGGGGAAGGAAAGAACGTCCTCATCGCCACGGCCACGGCGAGCGGCAAAAGCCTTGTCTACAACCTCTCCGTCCTGGGAGCGCTCCTGAAGAAAAAATCGGCCAAGGCCCTGTATGTTTTCCCCCTCAAGGCGCTGGAGCAGGATCAGCTGAAAAATCTCTCCGCCTTGATCACGGGAATCGACGGAATCCAGGTCTCCGCCAAAATCTACGACGGGGACACCTCCTCCTACAGGCGAAAGGAGATCAGGACCAGGGTGCCCGAGATCCTGGTGACCAACCCGGACATGCTCCACAGCGGGATCCTCGCTTATCATCAGAACTGGGAGAAGCTTTTCGAGAACCTCTCCTTCCTGGTCCTGGACGAGGTCCACACGTACCGGGGCATCTTCGGCTCACACATGAACCAGATCATCCGAAGGCTCAAAAGGCTCTGCAAGCTCTACGGGTCCAACCCCCAGTTCATCCTCCTCTCAGCCACGGTCAGCAATCCCCACTCTTTCGGACAAAATCTGATAGAGGAGAAGATCGAGGTGATCGATGCGAGCGGGGCCCCCAGGTCAGGCCAGCACTTCCTGTTTCTGAATCCCGTGGGGAGCCCCAATTTCTCCGCTGCCAAGCTCTTCATCCACTGCATTCAATCCGGGTTCAGGACGATCGCCTTCACCCAGTCCCGCAAGATCACGGAACTGATTCATCTCTGGGTATCCCGCCTCACGCCCAGGCTGAGAGGAAAAATCAGCTCCTACCGCGCTGGGTTCATGCCCGAGGAAAGACGGGAGATCGAGAGGAGGCTGGCCAGGGGCGATCTCCTCGGCGTCGTCTCCACGAGCGCCCTGGAAATGGGGATTGATATCGGCTACCTCGACATCTGCCTTCTGGTAGGCTACCCGGGCACCATCATCAACACCTGGCAGAGGGGAGGCAGGGTGGGCCGCTCAGGGAGGGAGTCCCTGATCATCCTCGTGGCCAAGCCGGATGCCCTGGACCAGTACTTCATGAAGCATCCCGAGGATTTCTTCGAAAGGCCTTTTGAAGCGGCCGTCCTCGATCCCCACAACCCCTATGTCGTGGAAGGGCATCTGCCCTGCGCTGCGGCGGAGACTCCGATCACCATGGCTGATGGGCAATACTGGACCCGGGATTTCCCGGAGCGTCTGGAGAAGCTGGAAGTGGAGGGCGGCCTCACGCGGGCAGCCGACGGGCCGGCCACGTGGTTTCCTGCCAGGCGTAATCCTCACCGGGGAGTCAACATCCGGTCCATCGGCGAGAGCTACACCATTTTCGAAGCGGAGACGGGAGAGGCGATCGGCACCGTGGACGGCATCAGGGCCCTCAAGGAGTGCCACCCCGGCGCGGTGTACCTGCACCGGGCGAGGCAGTACCTTGTGGACCAGCTCATTCTGGAAAAAAAAGACATCATCGCCCGTGAAACAGACCTCCAATACTTTACCAGAGCCTTGTCGGAAAAGGAGACCGAGATCATCGAGGTGACAAGGAGCAGGCCGAGAGGGCAGTTTGTCGTGCGCGAGGGAAAGGTGAAGGTCACGGAGCGGATCACCGGTTACGAGAAGCGGGCCCTGCCGGGGCAGGAACTTCTCGGGGTTCAACCCCTGGACCTGCCCCCCCAGGTTTTCGAGACCTTGAGTTTCTGGATCGAAATCGACGACCCGATCTACAAGGCCGTCGAAAAAAAGGGGCTTCACTTCATGGGCGGGATCCACGCGATCGAGCACGCTGCGATCGGCATCTTTCCCCTCTTTGCCCTTTGCGACCGGAACGACATCGGCGGCATCTCTCACACCCACCATCCCCAGATCGGAAAGAGCGCCATTTTCATCTATGACGGGTATCCCGGCGGCGTAGGCCTCGCCCAGCACGGGTTCGAGGTGGTTCTCGAACTTCTGGAAAAAACCCTGGACCTTCTCATGGCCTGCGAGTGCGAAGAGGGGTGCCCTTCCTGCATTCACTCCCCCAAGTGCGGGTCGGGAAACAGGCCCCTTGACAAGAAAGCGGCCATGATGACCCTGGAGTTCCTCCTCGGCCGGATTTCTCTCAGCGACCTCTCCTCCGAGGGAATCGGGCCTGAGCCCGAACCGGCCGCGGAGATCGAGGCAAGCCTGGAAGATCGCCCCAAGGAGCCGAGGATGGTTGTCATGGACCTGGAGACCCAGAAGTCAGCCGAGGAAGTAGGGGGCTGGCGCAACTGCCACCTCATGAGGGTATCCGTCGCCGTCCTCTACGACAGCTGGGAGAAGACCTTTCTTGCCTTTCGGGAAAACCGGATGGACGACCTTCTCGCCCATCTGGAAAAGGCGGACCTTATCGTCGGGTTCAACATCAAGCGCTTCGATTACGAAGTGCTGAGGGCGTACACCACCAAGGATCTCAAGGGATTGGCGACTTTCGATATCCTGGAAGACATCTTCCGGCGCCTCGGTTTCCGGTTGGGCCTCGACCATCTCGCCGCGGAGACCCTTAGGAAAAACAAGTCGGCAGACGGCCTTCAGGCTCTGGAGTGGTTTAAGAAAGGAGAGATGGAGAAACTGACGGAGTACTGCCGTCAGGATGTGGAGATAACGAAGGAGCTTTTTGAGTACGGCCTCAAGAACGGCCATCTCATCTACAGGACAAAGCAGGATGATCAGAGGGTGATGCTCCGGGTTGACTGGGACCTGGAAGACATGCTTGGAGCGTTGAAACGCCAATGATGGGTTCGCCGCAGAACCACACGCGCCCTTTGCCTGAGCGACTTGCTCAGCCGAAACCCTTTATCCGTTCTTACTCGGCGCGAAACGGAAATGAATGGGCAAATAGAATGAGTCGTTTTTTGACTTTCTGTAAGAATGCTACCAAAAGGCCCCCTCACCCCCGCCCTCTCCCCCAGTCTTGGGCTGGAGAGGGAAGGGTGAGGGGGACAGATATGAACGTCTGTGTTTGTCTGTGTGTGTCTGTGGCCAATGAAAGCTTTTGAATGCAAACAGTGCGGCGCTTGCTGTTACGGGGAGGGCGGGATCCGTGTTGAGGACGGCGAAGTCGAGAGAATAGCCCGCTTCCTCGCTCTCACCCCTGACACCTTCACCCAGGAGTACGCCCAGAAAAAGCACGGCAGGCTCTACATCATCACCGGCAGGGATGGGTTTTGTGTGTTTTATGATGACCAAAAAAAATGTCGGATTCATCCGGTCAAACCCCGGTCATGCTCCTCGTGGCCCTTCTACCCCGCCCTTTTGAACGACCGGGAGGACTGGGAGATGGCGAAGGATGCATGCCC
>JAGUZM010000578.1 GCA_020060805.1 Deltaproteobacteria bacterium
CCTTCCCCTGCCTCCGGAGAACATCCATCTGTACTATGGCGATTCGATGGATGGATCCCTCCACGAAAAAATACGAGGTGAGACGGGGGCCGCCCTGGAGGAGTTCGACCTCTTCTACACTTACCTCACCATGCAGGAAGAATTCGCCGAACTGATCAGCGAGAGGGCGAAGCCAGGTGCCGTCTTCATGGTCTACGGCCTGAACGACATCCTTCCCCGCTTCCCCGGCTTCCGGTTGCTGAGCCAAAAGCCTCTCGAAGGGATCGTCGCCCTGTACCGGAAAACCTGAGCGCCTCAGCCCCTTGGCTGAAGGCCGGGAGGGATCAGAATTGACACACTCCCCACCGTAAGATATAGTTCATCCGAGTTACTTCAATTCCCATCACGATCTGTCCTGCATATCCCGATCTCTGCTTCGCACGCGCCTGGTTGAAACGACCGATGACGCACTCTCCTTTGAAGTGAAGGAGAGCATCTTTCATCATCCGAAACCCCCCACACTCCATCACCATGATCGGTGAGAAAGGAGGAGAGAGATGAAGAAGCAGCTCTTGAACTATGAAACACTGATCAAGGTCACCAAAGCCATTTCGCATTCCAAAGACCCCGAAGAAGTGGTTCTGATGACGGTGGAAACCATCAAAATGAGCCTGGATGCAAAAGGATGCACGGTCTTCCTCATCAACCGAAAAACGAACGAACTGGAGGTCGCCGCCTCTTTCGGCTTGAGCAAGGAGTACATCAACAAAGGTCCCCTGAGCGCCTTGCGCTCGATTGCCGAATCCCTGCGGGACGGGCCCGTGGCCATCTACGACGTGGCGGATGATCCGAGGATTCAGTACCCTGAAGCGGCAAAGAAGGAAGGAATCGCATCCATCCTTTCAGTGCCCATCGTCGCAGGGGGCAACCTGATCGGTGCGATGCGGGTGTACACGGCAGACCCCTTTGAGTTTAGCCTCGAAGACGTGAATTTCATCCAGGCCATGGCCAACATGACGGGGATGGCCATCGACATGGCAAGATACTACAAGGGTTTGAAGGACAGCATTGAAATACTGAAAAAGCTGCGGGACCCGAAAACCCTGAAACGGGGCCAACGAACTCCGAACGAAGGGGTTCCCGAAGGTGCGCCCAAAAGCACGGGGCCGAGGAAGTAACCCCCACACCCCCTGTGCGAGCGTCGGATTCCTTGACAGGCTCCCTTTTGTCGTTAAGGTGATTCTAAGCGATGCGTCATCTTCTTAATCGACGATTGACCTTTCAGGGTTTCTTGTGACCTGGGAGCCAAAGGGAGGTGTCCAATGGAAAACAGGAGAGAATTTAGCTATATGAAAGTCCTGGATATGTTTGCTGCCGTCAGCTTATTCATAGGCGGCCTCAATTGGGGCCTCATGGGACTGTTCGATTACAACTTGCTCGCAACCCTTTTCGGAAGCTCCAGTTTCATCACCAGGGTTATTTATGTCCTCTTTGGGGCAGCAGCCCTTTACGATGCGATACTGTGGAATTCCATCCAGCGAAGATGGGAGTGTGTCGGATTTTTCAGCAGAGCCAAGGCCAGTTCCGCTTAGAATTCTTGTAGGCGTGAACGTTCAATCGACACAGAACAATCGAAACCTCACCGGCAGCAAACGGCCGGGAGGACTACAATCGTTTCTGCATCGAAACAAAGGCGGGAGTGCCCCCGGGCACATCCCGCCTTTCATATACATGCCTGTGAAGCCCCTGCGTCAACCTCGGTGCTGCTGAACTGCCGGAGACTTCAGGCCTTGGCAAGCTTCGTGGCCGCCTTTTTGCCCAAGTCGAAGGCTTTCAGATTGGACTCCAGAAAAGCCTTCTTCGTGGAAGTGGATATGGTGTTTTTCATCACCTCTTCTGTCACAGGCACCGCGCCTGACCCGATGAGGGCCCCGAGCATGACCATGTTCAGGGAGAGGGGGTTGCCCGCCTCCTCGGCCAGGTCATTTCCCTGAAGGGTGATCATTTTCCCCACTTTTCCCTCGATCTTGGCCAGGATCTCATCCACCGGAGGGTATTTGCCCTGGCCTATGGAAACGGTGAAGGGAGGAAGGGGTTGGGCATTGGTGATCACCACCGTCGTCTTGTTGCACTTGGGCAGGATCCTCATCGTCTCCAGAGGCTCGAAACTCAACACCACGTCCGCCTCTGCGTTGGAGACGATGGGGCTGCTCACGTCTCCCAACAGCACGGTTGACTCCACCACGCCTCCCCTCTGGGCCATGCCGTGGATTTCGCTCACCACCGCATTGATTCCCATGGACAATGCTGCCAGGCCCAGAAGATTGGATACGAGAAGATTTCCTTGCCCGCCGACACCCACGCATACGAGTCTTATGGTTTCCATGTCTGCCTCCCACTCAGTCTTTCATTGGCATGATGGCGTTCTCGGGACAGACCTGCGCACAGACCGAACACCCGGTGCAGAGGTTCCTGTTGATCATGACCCGATCCTTCTCCAGGTACATGGCGGGACACCCGAGGAGGTTGATGCAGTCCCGATGCTGCTTGCACTTCGCCTGATTGATCTGAAAGGGTTTCGCCTTCCTCGCTTTGCCGATCGCCTTGGCAAAGAGGGGGCAGAACTCCTTGGACACGATCACGGAAATCCCGTCATATTCGAGCGAAGCCTGCATGGCCTCCATGGTCTTCTTGGTGTTCAAGGGTTTCACCACGTGGACATCCTTGACGCCGCATCCCCGAACCACGTCTTCAACGATCACCTGGGAGCGCTGAACGCCCAGCGGCTCCGTGTCGACGCCGGGGTGGGGCTGATGCCCTGTCATGGCTGTGGTGCCGTTGTCCAGGATCACGAGGGTGAACTTGTGGTTGTTGTGAACCGCGTTGATCAGCCCTGTGATGCCGGAGTGAAAGAAGGTGGAATCGCCGATGAAAGCGGCCACCTTCTGATCCG
>JAGUZM010000453.1 GCA_020060805.1 Deltaproteobacteria bacterium
GCGATCGGCCCGTGCTTCATTTCCCCCGCAGCGCAGCCCTCGGCATGGATGTAGGAAATCTCCTTCAGCTTGAGGGCTCCTTCCATGGCGATCGGATACTGGTACTTTCTGCCCAGGAAGAGCCAGTTGCTGCATCCGAAGTATCTCTCCGCGATGGCCTGGATGTGGTTGTCCTGGGAGAGGACTTTTCTGACCTTCTCAGGCAGGTCGGAGAGCGCCTTGATCGCTTCCACGCCCTCGGTGAGGGAGAGCTTCTGATGCCTGCCGAGAAGCAGCGCTAGAAGGGTGAGGATGGTCAGCTGGGAAATAAAGATCTTCGTGGAAGCGACGCCGATTTCAGGGCCCGCGTGGTTGTACACTCCCGCCTCTGTTTCTCTCGTGATGGAGCTGCCCACCACGTTCACGATGCCCAGGAGCCGGCCGCCCTTCCTCCTGGCCTCCCGGATGGCTGCAAGGGTGTCCGCGGTTTCCCCGGACTGGCTGATCGCGATGATAAAGGTATTGGGCGGGAAGTTGAGCTTCCGGTACCGGAACTCTGACGCAATCTCAACCTCCATGTCCACTTCCGTCAGCCGTTCAAAAATGTACCTCCCCACGCACCCGGCGTAATAGGATGTGCCGCAGGCCACGATGACGAGGTGCTTGCATTCCTTCAGCTGCTCCCAGACCGGAGTGATGCCGCCCAGTTTCGGCACCCCTTCACCCAGCTCCAGCCTCCCTCTCATCGCGTTCCGGATGGTTTCGGGCTGTTCGTAGATTTCCTTGAGCATGAAATGGGGGAACCCGTTCAGCTCAGCGTCCTGGGGCAGCCACTCCACTGTTTCCGCGGCCCTGGTGACCGTCGTCGCCTGGGCTGTGTAAATCGTAAAATTGGAACTGGTCAGGGTCGCGAGTTCGTTGTCGTTGAGGTGAACGATTCTATTGGTGTACCTCACCATGGCCGCCACGTCCGATGCCGCAAAATTGCCGTCCTCACCAACGCCGATGATCAGGGGGCTTCCCCGCCGCGCCACGACGATTTCCCCGGGGGCGTAACGATGGATAACCCCGAGGCCGAAGGTGCCCTCGACCTGAGACATCGTTTTCATCACCGCGTCTTTGAGGTTGCCGTCGAAGTTGAGGGCGATGAGGTGGGCGAGGACCTCCGTGTCCGTCTCGGACCTGAAAACGACACCCGTGCTCTGCATTTTTTTCTTCAGGGCGTGGAAGTTCTCGATGATGCCGTTGTGGATCACGAAAACGTTCTCTGCCTGATCCCGGTGAGGATGGGCGTTGATTTCAGAAGGCTCCCCGTGCGTCGCCCAGCGGGTGTGGGCGATACCCACGCTGCCGCGGATCTCTGTTTCACCTATTCTGGCTTCCAGCTCCGCGATTTTCCCCACCGCCCTGGAGCATTCGATTTGGTTTCCGTCCTGGATCGCCAATCCCGCTGAGTCATACCCTCGGTACTCCAAGCGCTTCAACCCTTCCAAAAGGATGGGTTTTGCCTCTCTCTGGCCCACGTAGCATACGATTCCGCACATGTGTCAAAAACCTTTCGTCCTCTGTTTGTTTCAGACGGCCGACCGTTTCTTCGTGCGTCAAGATCTTGACCTTAGCCTTCATAGCTGAACTGGTGTTGGATGATCTTTTTTGCGATGTCCTTAGCCCTCACCCCGAGCCTTTCCCCGTGTACCGTCAGCGCGGCAACGGCCAGTCCGGGTTCCCCGTTCACGGGCAGTGCAAACGCTGTCAACCACTCGCATTTGTGCTCGCCGAGCTGGTCCCTGATGGTGCCTGTCTTGGCGCCGAGTTCCACGTCTTTCATTCGGTGCCTTCGCTGCAGAATACGAAACGTCTTCCGGCAAGTCCCGGCAATGACCGTTTCTTCCATCAGCACCTTCAGCTCCCGGGCGGTAGCCTCCGTGATCGGGCTCGCCAGGGCGGATGGGCTCGCATTGTAAAGGACATTGCCCGACTCATCCTTGATTGACTTCACGAGCCAGGGAGCCATCATGACGCCCCCGTTGGCCACCGTTGCGGTCATCAGCGCAGCATGAAGGGGGGACATGACGGTTCTCTTGTTGAAACCGGAGGCGATTTCCGCGAGCCCGAAATCGTCATCCGGGACCTCGATGCTGCTCATGGAAACGGGGAGATCAAAGGGAATCAACTGGTTGAACAGGAACCTGTCCGCGTATTCCGTCATCAGGTCCTGCCCGAGGTGATAGATCCCCATCTTCCCGAAGAAGGGATTCACCGAGTCGCCGAAGGCTTCCCTTAACGTCATTTTTTTCGAATACCGGCCTTTGCTCTGGCGGAGCTGGCTCTTGTACAGGGTGTATTTCTGTCCCCGGAATGAGACGGTCGTCTCCGGCGTAAACCCCCGCGCTTCGATCGCTGCCGCAGCAGCGACGATCTTGAAGAGACTGGCAGCGGGGAATTCAGCCTTGAGGCAGAGGTTCTCGTGGCTCTGCCTTCCGAGATCCGCGTGGTTGGCCAGGGCCAGGATCTGGCCGGTGTCCGGCCTCATGACGACCACCGCTGTCCGGTAGGTGGGAGACCTGTCGATCAGCCGTTTGACGTATTCCTGGAGATCGGGATCGATGGAGGTCTCCACCTGGAGTAAAGACCCGTTGTTTTGAATATAGTACTTCTGCTCTAAAGGGAAGACCCTTTTTGTTCCCTCCAGGAGCAGGTCCGTCACTTCCGTTTTGGACAACTGCTGCGGCTCCTCGATGTTTTCCACATCCCCCGGACGGCTGGGACCCGGCTCGTTGAGATGGGCAAATATCCAGGGTCCTGTGAGAACCACGATGATGAGCGCGAGCAGGCAGATGCCCGCCCACAGCCCGACCCAGGGCAGGATCTTTCTTGCCACGCTTCGCTGTCCGTTCCTTTGTATTCTTCTCTGGTACTCCCGCCAAACGTTTAGGTTCTTGTCGATTTCCACCATACTCAACTCGGCCTGATAGCCTCCACACCTCCCATGTAAGGTTTCAATGCTTCGGGGATGACAACACTGCCGTCCCTCTGCTGGTAGTTTTCCAGGATCGCCACCAGGGTCCGACCCACGGCCAGGCCCGACCCGTTTAACGTATGAACCAGTTCCGTGCCCCCACCACCCTTCTTCTTGTAGCGAATGCCCGCCCTTCTCGCCTGGAAGTCCTCAAAATTGCTGCACGAAGAAATTTCCCTGTAGACCTTCTGTGCCGGCAGCCAGACTTCCAGGTCATAAGTCTTGGCTGAAGAAAACCCCAGGTCTCCCGTGCAGAGAGAAACCACCCGGTAAGGTAACCCCAAGCGCTGGAGAATCACCTCGGCATTGGCGGTCAGGGTTTCCAATTCGTCGTAGGAGTCTTCCGGTTTGCAGAATTTAACCAGTTCCACCTTGTTAAACTGGTGCTGCCGGATCAAGCCCCTCGTGTCCTTGCCGTAAGAGCCTGCCTCAGACCTGAAACAGGGCGTGTAGGAAACATAGCGTATGGGCAGAGCCTCCTCTGAAAGGATCTCCTCCCGGTGGATGTTCGTGACAGGGACTTCCGCTGTCGGGATGAGGTAGAAATCCCAGTTTTCGATCTTGAAAAGGTCTTCTTTGAATTTAGGCAGCTGGCCGGTTCCTGTCATGCTGGCTGAATTGACCATGAAGGGCGGAATGACTTCGGTATAACCATGCTCCTTGGTGTGAATATCGAGCATGAAATTGATGAGGGCCCTTTCCAGCAGGGCCCCCATCCCGCGGTAGAGGGCAAACCTCGCGCCCGCAATCTTCGAAGCGCGGGCAAAATCCAGGATGCCCAGGGTCTCACCGATATCCCAATGGGCAAGGGCATCAAAATCGCCCTCGCGCACCTCTCCCCACGCTCGCACCTGGGGGTTGTCCTTGTCACCGCTCCCGACAGGCACGGTCTGATGGGGTAGGTTGGGAATGATCATCAGATAGGGCTTGAGTTCCTCATCCACCTGAGCCAGGGAAACATCCATGTCCTTGATGTCCTGGGAAACCTTTTTCATCTCAGCGATGAGGCCGGATGCGTCTTGCCCCTTTTTCTTCAGCTGGGCGATCTCCTCGCTCACTTTGTTTCTTCGATGCCGCAGCGACTCAAGGGCAGGCAGGATTTCACGCCTCTTCTTATCCGCTGCTTCAAATGCTGAAATATCGAGCTGATACCCCCGGTTTTTCAGCATCTCTTTGACTTTAGGCAGGTTTGTTCTGATGAATTTGAGATCAAGCATGGATTAGCCTTAACGGGGAAATCAATTCGAATATATTCTAACTTTTTTATCATAAATATCGCTTACTCGTCAATCACTTTATTCGCTTTCGTCACAATAAGCTTCACCTCATTGGAATAGAGCTCAAATTCACGCTCCAAAAATCTTCTGCCTCCTCAAGAAAGCCATTGACCGCTCTGAACTAAGACCTTATCTTTACTCCTCTACTATGTAAAAAAAGGCTTACACCTTCAATGACTTCAACCGACACCAAGAAAGAAAATAACCCCATCTGGAGAGGCCTGGCATCGGTCAAACTGACCTTGACCCTTCTGATCATCCTGGCCGTGGTCTCTGTTTTCGGTACCCTCATCCCTCAACAGGAGGGGGCCATGGACCTGGCGCAGCGGTTAAGCCCGCGCCTGGTCAGTTTCCTGAACTCTTTACAGCTCTTTGATCTGTACCACTCGGTGTGGTTCAGGCTGATCATCGGTCTTCTCGCGTTGAACCTGATCGTCTGTTCCATCGACCGCTTCCCCGCGTCGCTGAAGCTTTACCGGGCCTCGCCGCAGCCGGACAGGGATAAGCCTTATGAGAATCTCCCCTCCCACAGGGTTCTCTCTACAAAGGGGGAATTGAGCGCTGTATCGGGTCAGGTCGCTTCCTCTCTCAAGGGCAAGTACAGAAAAGTGGAACACAAAGAAACGGACAAGGGCCACTTCGTCTCCGCCGAAAAAGGGAAGTCCTCGTACTTCTCCGTTTATATGGTTCACTTCAGCGTTCTCCTGATCCTGATCGGAGGCATCCTCGGCTCGTTTTTCGGTTTCGAGGGATTCGTCAACATCCCTGAAGGGGAAACGGTCGATACCGTGATCTCGCGCCAAAGCGGGGCCCCCGTAAAGCTCCCTTTTGAGGTTCGGTGCGACCGATTTCTGGTAGCGTTCTATGACAATGGCGCACCCAAGGAGTACCGGTCCGATCTTTCCTTCATCTCCCAGGGCAAAGTGGCTACCCAGGGTGCCCTGATCGTGAATGACCCCATCACTTTCATGGGCATCAGTTTTTATCAGTCCACCTACGGCACCATTCCAGGAAAGAAAGTGCAGTTAAGGATCGCCAAAGTAAACAGCACTGAGAACAAATCCCTTGAAGTCGAGGTCGGCCGGGCGGAAGAACTGCCCGGCGGTTCCGCCCAGTTCCAGGTTACCGACGTGCGATCGGATTTCATGCGCTTGGGGCCGGCGGCTCACGTGGCCGTCAAACCTTCCGAAGGTGAGGAAGTTCACTTCTGGGTGTTTCAAAACCAGGAGATGATCAGGCAGCGATTTCCGGGCATACTGGAGCAATTCCCCAAGCTGAACCCCAGAGCATTCGAACCCTATGCCTTCATGCTGGAAAAGGTCGAAGCGAAATACTACACAGGACTCCAGGTGAACAGGGATCCGGGGGTTCTCCTCGTTTA
>JAGUZM010000056.1 GCA_020060805.1 Deltaproteobacteria bacterium
GGTTTCCCGATAGATTCCCCGTTCAAAGCATCGGTAGTCGATCGTTCCAGCGGTTTTGTTCACCTTTACGAAATTCACATTGATTCCCGCAGAAAACAGGTTTCGGTAGCTCCTGTTGATGTAGCTGCCGATGTGATGAACGAGCCATGTCCCATAGGCGGCCCTTTTTTCGTTTTTTTCTGAATCCGGCCTGTTTTTCAAAGGCGATATGAACAGGGCGTTACCGAGGTCTTTAAGAGAAAATCCGTTTTCCACGAATACAACCAGATGGGGCTCCCCCGTGAAAACCAGATGACCGGATATCTCCAACGTGCGGCCTTCGTGGAGAGGCGCCAAGTCATGTTTTCTGAACATGATTTTTATTCCTTCGATCGTGACGATCGTTTCATGGCGACGCTCCCCCTGCGATGGAAGAGCGAGTTCCGTCGGGATCTGTCTGGGGTGACCCAGATTGACCCAGCTCATCTCATCCGAACCGTTTGTGCCGACGTGGACGACCTTTGGCTGAGCTGTCGGTATTTCGGTCATTACCCGTGCTGACTTGACCGCGTATTTGTGGCTGAGATACCTCGCCACGCACATCAAGCCATTGGCGCAGGAGAAGGCCTCCGCTCCGTCAGGTTCGAACATCCTGAAGATGTAATCGGCAATACCAAAGTCGGGGACCTGTTCCCAGTACCGATGGCCATTGTTGATGACTCGAAGGACGTCGGGGCTCGAAGCCTGAATGACGAGGAAATTGTCCGATCCGATTCCATAATTCACATCCGTGGCATGATAGGCAAAGGAGCTTTTCTCCTTTTCCGTCAAAACGGGCGCCACGCTCTCATCCAGAATGACGAAGTTATTTCCCTGGGAAGTGAATTTCACAACGGGAATTTTTTTCATTTTTCTCTCCTACCTCCCCTTATCCTGCAGGAATCGTGACGATTCAAAGAGAGACCCCCCTCGGCAAAGCGGCCTTTGCACCTTTGTCATGGTGCGGCCTTTCTGCCTCAGGGCTCGCATGACCTTGCCCTAGTTGGCTGGCAGCTTCTCGATATCGCGATAGATTTCATCCGCTGCCAGAAGAATATCCACGGGAGGCACAAACCCGATGATCTCAGCTGTTTTCAGGTTGATCGCTATTTTTGGCGGTTCTTCGAACAGCTGGGGGAGCTGCCTTGGCTTCGCCCCGTTGAAGATTTTGGAAATCGTTTCAGCGTGGTATTCTCCGATATACTTAAAACCCGCCTGGGAGATACTCGCAAGAAAACCGTATTTCACCTCTTCCGAGCCGGACTGTGAAAACGTTGGAATTTGCCTGGAATTTGCGATTTCCACCAGGGCAGGAATAGTCCTGTAGTTCACGCCACCCTGGACCGTCACATAAATGGCATCACACTTCCTTGCCAGGTCGGCAAAAGCTTTCTTGACGCTTTCTTCGGCCAGCTTGGTATCGGCGACGTCGCTTTTCGTGAAGGCCCTGATGATCTCAAACCCCCGCTCCTTGGCGACTTTTTCCACTTTTTCGACCGCCGCATAACTCCGGCCTGCCTCGGTGTCCTCGTAACAGATCCCCATTTTCTTGAACCCCACCATGTCGTGGAATACCCTCACCTGCCTCTCGTAGCGGTACGGGTCTATCTGCGCGTGCACATGGTCATAACCCGAATCCTCCACACTCTTGATAATCCCCGCTGCCACTGGGTCGCTTGCTGAAATCACCTCCACCGCCGTCGAGTGCTCGTTATTTGCCAGATCCTTCCCAGCCCAAGTGCCCATCGCCAGAATCAGATCCAGATCCTTTTTTTCTTTCAGCCTTTTGACGATCTCGGCGGCCGTCTTTTCCCTGAGCTTATCGTCCCAATTGGCATTGTAGTGGGCGCCCTTCACGAATTGCAGGTATTTGCTTCTTCCCTCACTGCTGAGCCACTCCCAAAGGGGTTTGGTCTCCTCTCCCTTCAAGGCCGGGAGTTCTCCGGGTTCGATCCATCCGAGCTTCATCAGGCCCTTCACGGTCTCGGAAAATATCTTCTGGTAATCGATGTATTCTCCCCCTTCGTAATATCCGATGCGCCATTTCTCCCCGCTGCTCTTGGCCCGCGGCGAGGTGCCAAAAACCTTTTTGTCCGCGGCAGCGGAAGATACGCCCGCCATAAAAATCAAGATGAGCGCAGCGGCTAAGAACATCTTCAGGATTTTCATGATCATATTCCTCCTTGTTTTTGAATGGGCCCATGCATTCCTGTACGAGCCATGTTGATCAGCCTTCAGGTTTTCACCCTCCCTTATTCCCCGGCGAAATGTCAGTTTAAATGAAACTTTATTCCCTCAAAGGTCCATGGAGCGCCCCTGGACAACGCCACCTTAACGGTTTTGAACAACACCGATCAGGTGATGAACGATTTCTTCATTGAGCTTTTTTTCAAGGCCCTGCTTACGCATCACTTTGAAAGCTTCCTCTTTCTCCAGCGCACGGCGGTACAATCGATTCGTGGTCAGCGCGTCATAGACATCAACCGCTGTCATGATCTGGGTCACCACCGGGATGTCATCCCCTTGGAGATGGTCCGGGTAGCCTGACCCGTCCAGCCTCTCATGATGGTGACGGATGATATCCAGGGCGGCGCCCAGGTTCTTCTTCAGAGGCAGGCAGATCCGGTATCCCACCTCCGGATGGGTCTTGAGGACTTGCCACTCTTCGGGAGTCAGGGACTCTTTTTTGTTCAGGATCGTCGAAGGCACGACGACTTTTCCGATATCATGCAGGGCCCCTCCCAGCCGCAGGGCTTCGATGTCGGTGTCGGCCAAATTCAGCTTCCTCCCAACAGCCACGGCCAGGTTCGACACCCGCTCGACATGGCCCTGGGTGTAGGCGTCCTTCATTTCGACCATGTTTGCCAGCGAA
>JAGUZM010000342.1 GCA_020060805.1 Deltaproteobacteria bacterium
CTTTGCCGTGTCGTACCTCGTGTTCATGACCCAGGAGATAAGAACGTAATGAAGGTACACGGTACAGGGTGCAAGGTACATGGTACAAGGTGCAAGCAAAACTACTCTGAAGATTCTCTGAGACAAATAAGAACAGGGTTTCGTAAACACGCTCACAATATTTACCAGGCACAGAGGACACGGAGCAGGATATGATTTTTCGTCTATCGGGAGACACCGATAGACGAAAATAATCCTCGTAGGATTGTCCTGGGACAGAATATTTTTGTTTGCCGGTATCTCCCGGCAAACAAAAACTTTTCTCTGCGCCCTCTGTGTCTCCGTGGTAAACGAAGGTTTGCGACCGTAATCGTGAAAAGCAGTGCTAAGGGGCTGTGAGGATGTATCTCAAGAATTTTCCGTCCAGGTCCTTTTCCTCCACCAGGGCATACTCTTTCACGAAATCCTCCCAGAGAAAGGAAAAAAGACCCTCCCATTCTTTCCCCCCTTCCCCATCCCCTTGGGGGACGCGAGACATGAGGAGGTCGGCAAACGGTTTTTGATGCCTCGTGAGACGGTAGGGCGGCTGCCTTTCCCCTTTCCGGAGAATCTTGAACAGCCTCTTGACCTCCCCCATCGGCAGGGGCTCGAATCCCGGCCTCTGGCCGAGGCGCACCCTCGCCCAGAAGGTGAAGATCAGGGCGTGGAAAGTGAAGAAAGGGTCCTTGGTCCATTTTCTTTCAAAGGCCTGGCCGGAAGTGATCTTCTCCAGCAATCGATCCAGGGCGATCATCCGCTCCAGGGCGGTCCGGCACGCGGCGATCTCTGAAAGCGTATCAAACTCCCTGAACGAACCCTCCCCGGAACGCGGGTCGAAAAGGCGGGGCCTGCTCTGCACAAGGCCGGCGAGAATCCCCCCCCACTCTTCCCCCCAAAAACCCGGCTCCAGGTTTCGCCGGCGGAACCATGCCTGCTTCATCCAGCGTTCCGCATCCCACTTGAGCTCCAGGGCCAGGCTGAAACCCAGACGGAAAAGGGCTATCAGAGGATTGTTTCTCAGGTATTCCTCCGCCAGGGCTAGGTTCCCTTTAGTCAATCTCTCCAGCCCGAGGCTGATAAAGCCCGCGGTTTTGCGGCACCCCTTGAGGAGCACCTCCAGGTCGTTCACGATCACGCCGTCCGCGGCGATCACCTGATTGCAGAGGCCGGCAAATTCGAGGCGCACCCGGTCGGCGAACACGGGATCTATGACACGCCTCGTGCTCGCCGCTAGGAGGCTCGTTTTTCCTGTGTGGATCATGGGGCTCAGAGGGACGGGAACCCGGTCGTCCGGCTCCGGGGAGTCACCCGGTTCAGCCCGATCCCCTTCCCGCTTCAGGGAATCCCCGTTGATGTGGGTGTACGCGGAAATCGCCTCTTCGTACGGCAAAAAGCCGTCTTCGGCAAGCCGTACATTCCTGAGACGGTACATCTCTTCCTCGAGTTCCGCGGGCAAAACCCCGGCGAAGCTGAGGAGCATCGCCTGGTACCGCACAAAGTCCACGGATGCGAGATGCTGTAAAATGTTCCGGATCGTCTCCTCGTGCTCCGGGTCGAGAACCTTGAAGAAGTAGACATTGTCAAAGGTGATGAACCCGTCGCTCCCGTCGTACACCTCCTCCCGGCTTCTCACTTCCACCCTCACTTTCTTCGAGAAGTAGAGGTGTGCGAGTAACTGCCCCTCGCCGCAAAGCCATCTCGCGAGGCGGGCCACGTCGGCCTGCTGGAGCCTTCCAAGCCAGGCGGAAACCTGACGGATCTCTATCCGGTCCCTGCTCCAGAGTTCCATGTCCACGATGTGTTGCCACTGCTCGTCGGAAGCCATTTGCAGCAGGGGCAGGGCATCGTCGTCACCGACCTTCTTGATCAGCCAGAAGAGGTCTACCCGCGACATGCTCCGGACGATTTGTTCCGGCCGCTCCAGGCTGAGGATTTTCTTGAGGGCATCGCTTCCGGAAAGGGAAAAGATCTCTCCCATCAGCCGGGAGTTCACTTCCGACGGCGTTTTGCCGTCCTTTATCGTTACCGATCTCTCTTCGGAAAAATCGCTCACCATCCCGTGCGGGGTCCACGCTCTTTTCCGGAACCCTTTCACCTCCCGAACCCCCGAAGGGGCGGCTGGCTCCCCCGTGGCGGGGGGAGAAGACCGACCCAAACACTCTGCCCCAGGACGGAACAGGGTGTCAAGAAGAAGATCAAGCCTCTGAATTTTTTAATCAATCTTGACTTTCTCGGATTTTTGTAGATCATGGTGAGAAATCCTTCAAACACTGACTCCGGGAGAGAAAAGCGTGATTGATCTGATTGCCAAAGGTGGGATCGTGATGTATCCCATCATCCTTTGCTCCATCATAGGCCTGGCCGTCTTCATCGAGAGGCTGTGGGTTCTCAGGCGCAGCAACATCCTCCCCTCGGACTTTGTCCGGAGCGTTGAAGAGCTCCTGAAAAAGCAGAAGGTCTCTGAGGCGATCTTTTTGTGCGAAAGAAACGGCTCATCCATCGCCAGGGTTTTTTGCGCCGGCCTCAAGAACGCGGGAAAAGGGCTGTGGCTCGTCAAGGAGTCTATCGAGGAAGTGGGAGGCAGGGAAGCGGCGATTCTCGAGAAACGCCTCAGCACCCTGGCCACGATCGCCAGCCTGTCGCCCCTCCTGGGGCTGCTGGGCACGGTTTCCGGAATGATCAAGGTCTTCAACGTCATCTCCGTCCTGGGCCCGGGCAACCCTGGCCCCCTTGCCGGGGGCATTGCCGAAGCTCTCATCACGACCTTTGCGGGGCTCTGTGTGGCCATCCCCGCGACCGTCTGCCACAGCATCGTTAAGAACCGGGCTGAATCCCTGATCTTCGAGATGGAGGAGAATTCCATGAGGGTCGTGGACATCATGCAAACCGCGGCCGCCCCCCAGGGTTGAGGTGGCGCTTATCCGGGCCCGGGTTAGGACAATGCCATGACGCGACAAAAGATGCGTTTCAGAAGGATGAAGGAAGATGAGGTGTGGATGCCCCTCGCCTCTTTCATCGACATCGTGTTCCTCCTGCTCATTTTCTTTCTCGTCACATCGCATTTTGATGTGGCTTCGGGGGTGCGGATCCGGCTTCCCCAGGTGGCCAGCATGCTCTATGACCAGAAGGACACCCGGGTGAGCGTCCTTCTCGACCCCTCGGGCCAGGCCTTCCTGGAGGGGAAGAAAGTGGATCTCAAGGATTTGGGGGAGCGGCTCAAGAGCATCGTGAAAGAGAAAACCCAGGTCCAGCTCGTCCTGCATGCTGACAGGGACGTCAAGCACGGGTTTGTGGTCCAGACCATGGACGCGGCCAAATCGGCGGGCGTCCATTCGATCGTTATCGCAGCCCAATGGAAGTCCGATAAAGTCATGTGAACGCCAGCTTGGAGTTGCGGAAGGTGAGCTTTGAAAAGAAAGGACTCCTGAAGATTTCCCTGTTCATCTTCGTCTTTCTCGGCCTCATCGTGGCGTGGCTGGGGTTCGGGGAGCGAGGGTTCATCCACCTCTACCAGATGGACATGGAAAGACAAGCCCGGCTGGAGCGGATTCAGAGGCTGGAGCAGGAGAACAAGGAACTCCTCGCGGAGATTGAGCGGCTTCGAAAAGACAAGGAGTACCTGGAGTCATTGGGCAGAAGAGAACTGGGCCTGGTTAAGGAGGGGGAGATCCTGTACCGCTTCAGCAAGGAGAAAGACAAGGCCGCTCCACAGGGCAACAGGGCCCGGAATTAGGGTCTTCCGCTTTGCGCCGTGTTTAGAGATGGCAAGGGCTTTTCGAAAACAACATCATTTTCATCGGTAAGGAGTGACGGTCATGACAACCCTGGACGATCTTTACCGCCGGATTCTAGCTGAGGGGCCCTCTTCGGAGACCCTCCACATCGTGCTCAGCGGTTTAAAAGAGGCCGGCATGAGCACCCTGGTCATTCAGGAGTGCATCAAAGCCCTTCACACGCACCCCGACGACATTTCCCTCAGGCAGCTTCTGGCGGAAACCTACGTGGACGCAGGCCTCCTGGCCCACGCGGAGGCGGAGCTGGACAGGGTCATGCCGAAGCTCGACGATCTCGCCCCCCTCTACAAGCTTCACGCCGACGTTCTTTACAGACAACGGAGAGGGGAAGAGGCGGCGAAGAGTCTTCAGATCTACCTTGCCCACCGGCCTGAAGACCGGGAAGCATTGGAGCTCCTTCAGGCCATGGAGGCATCGCGCAGGCAGAAACCCCTTGAAGCGCCCTCACCCGGCCCGGAGGCGGTGGAGCCGGCTGAAGCCTTCGGTGTTGAGGAAGAGGAACCCTTCGTCGAAGCCGTGGAGGAGGAACGTTTTGAGGAAGAAGATCTCCTCGAGATCGTCACCCCGACCCTGGCCGAAGTTTACGTCAACCAGGGGCAGATCGTCGAGGCGATCAAGATCTACGAGAGAATCGCCACCCAGGATCCCGCGGACGCGGCTGTGAGAGGACGGATCGAGGAACTCAAGGCCATGGCGGAACCCCAGCGCCCGAAGGAACGGCCTGAGGAGGACCTGGAGGCTAAAAAAAAGGAAAAAATGGTCTCCACCCTCGAATCCTGGCTGGAGGAAATGCGCAAAGTGGGGAAGGACCCGACGCCAGCCTGACATCAGAAACCTTGAGCTTCGCGACCCCCTTGCACCGGGTCGATTCTTGACGGATGTGCATCGTGACCGCAGGAGATAGACACAACCGGGCGTTCCATTTCACTCCCACGGGGATCGGGACTGTGCCGACCGTGGATGTGGCCGCCACCTGCCTCCGTATCCTGGAATGCTGTCCTCAGGTGCCTTTCTGGCCCCAGCTCGTGAAACGGAGTCCCCTTGAAAACATGGTGATTCAGGTGAGCGAAGGGTTGCCGCTCCTGGAGATATCCCCGGACCAGAAGTCCCTCGTTCTCTCCGCCCGCGACATGGAACCCGAGCTCGTCTCCTTCTACGATCGCTTCCTGGCTGAGGACGCCGAGGCTTTCGCCATTTCCCGGGAATTCGCCCCCGGCCTTTTTGAGATGATCC
>JAGUZM010000469.1 GCA_020060805.1 Deltaproteobacteria bacterium
CCTGGAGTTGGAGACGGAGGACGTCTGGAAGGCGGTTCTCGCTGTGACCACGACCCTTGTGGTTGACCAGGAACCGGATATCAGCAAGAGAATCCTCTTTCAGAAGTCCTTCACCGCCGTCAAAGATTGCAGGCAGAAAAACCCGATGGGCCTTGCAGAGGCGATGAGCGAAGGGATGGCCGAAATCTCGTCACAGATCACACGCGCCGTCTATGACGCCTTGAAAAAGGAATGAGTCTGAATATTGGCGGGAGTTTTCATGAATCCTCACCTGATAGAATTGAAACAGAGCAGGCCGGGCTTTAACCGGTTCATCGGTTCCTGGGTCGTCAAGGGCGACCAGAACATCCTCGTCGATGTGGGCCCCTCCCATTCCGTCAGCCAGCTGATCGCCGCTTTGGCCGCCATGGGGGTGAGCCGGGTGGATTGGGTTCTCCTCACTCACATCCACATCGACCATGCGGGCGGGCTCGCCCGGCTGCTTGAGCACTTTCCGATGGCTCGTGCGGTATGCCACTCGAAAGGCATCCAACACCTCGTGGACCCAACCAAGCTGTGGGCCGGGAGCATGAAAACCCTGGGGGATCTCTCGGACCAGTACGGCCCCATCATGCCTGTAAAGAAGCAATCCCTCGTTCCCCATACCGAAGCCAAGATCAGGGACCTGGAGATCATCGAGACGCCGGGCCACGCCCAGCACCACCTGAGCTTTGTTCATCAGGGTCACCTCTTTGCGGGAGAAGCGGCCGGCATCTACCTCAAGGTGGGCGAATTGGAATATCTGAGGGCTGCCACGCCTCCCGTGTTTTTTCTGCATGAGTTCCTGGAGAGCATGGATCGGCTTCTCGCCCATGAACCGATGCCGGTCTGTTACGCCCATTTCGGCATGGCAAAGAACTCTCACCCCTTGCTGAAGAGACACAAAAAGCAGTTACTCCTCTGGGAGCGGGTCATCAAGAAGGAGTTGTCTGAAGGGGACGGCGATCCGGTGGAAAGGTGTCTTGACCGGCTTCTGAGCGTAGATCCCGAACTCCTCGCCTTCGCCGGGATGAACGCGGCGGATCAGGAGAGGGAGAAATTTTTCATGAGGAATTCCGTCAAAGGGTACCTGGACTTTCTCTCCCCCCGGCCCTCTTGAGCTTTACCCCCTCCAACAGCCAGTTGTACCAGCCCTCGAGGCCTGCGCCGGTTTTGCAGGAGATCTCGAAGATGTCGAGGTTCGGGTTGATCCTTAGGGCGTCTTCCCTGATCTTCTCCACGCTGCAATCCACGTGAGCCAGGAGGTCTACCTTGTTGATGAGCAGCACCTTGGATTCATGGAACATCAGGGGATATTTGGATGGTTTGTCATCTCCCTCGGTGACGCTGAGGATCATCACCTTGAAATCCTCGCCGATCTTGAACTCAGCAGGACAGACAAGGTTCCCCACATTTTCCACGATCAGGAGATCCATCTGTTTGAAATCGAATTCCTGGAATGTGTCCCGGATCATGTTCCCGTCCAGGTGGCAGGCGCCCCCGGTGTTGATCTGGACCACGGGGATCCCTTTCTTTGCCACCCTCTCTGCGTCGTGGGTGGACTGGATGTCTCCCTCGATGACGCCCATTCGCAGCCTTCCCCTGAGCCCGTCAATCGTTCTTTCCAGGAGGCTCGTTTTCCCCGCCCCGGGCGAGCTCATGAGGTTGATCACAAAAAGGCGGTTTTCATCGAAAAGGGCCCTGTTCTGCTCGGCGATGCGCTCGTTCGCCTCCAGAATATTTCTAACGACCGAGACTTTCATACCCCCTCCCTGTCAATGTTCAATGTTCAATGCTCAATGTCCAATGCTCAATGTTCAATGCTCAATGCTCAATGTCCAATGTTCAATGTCCAATGCTCAATGTTCAATGTCCAATGTTCAATGTCCAATGCTCAATGCTCAATGTTCAATGTCCAATGTTCAATGTCCAATGCTCAATGTTCAATGTTCAATGCTTCTCTATTCCACTTCCATATCCACGATGGCCAGATCCTGGCCGGCGATCGTCTCTATGTTCGTACCCCCGCACAGGGGGCAGGCGAAATGGTAGTCCTTGATCTCGAATCCCTTGTCGCACCCGGGACAATAACCCTGCAACGGGACGATGTCCATGACCAGATTGGCCCCCGCCATCTCGGTTCCTTCGCTGATCACCTGGAAGCAAAAGGAAAGCGCTTCGGGGACGATGGCGGAAAGCTGACCGATCTTCAAATGCACGGTTCTCAGCGTCCTTGCGCCGTGCTTTTCCATCTCCTCCGCCAGGATTTCGATCAGGCTCTGGGCGATTGACATTTCATGCATGAGAAGTCTCGGTACAAGGTGCAAGGTATAAGGTATAAGGTACAAGGTGCGCGGCTCAACGCCCCTGCACCGTGGACCTTGTACCTTGCACCATCTTCATCTACCCCTGCATCAGCGCTATGGTCAGGGAATTGATTTTCTGTCTCGCATCGTTGAACAGGCCTGAGAGGTTGAGGGAATGGTTCGCGAATATACTCTCAGGGTCACCGTTCAGCACGACCCAGGGCTCAAACTGACAGCGACTCAGGATTTCAATGATCTTGTCCACGAGAGTCATGGAGTTCTTGTCCGTCAATACATCAGCGAAATCAACCCTGATTGCGATGAAGGATTCATGGAGGGCAAAAGCAACACCCTGGGCATAATAGAAGTTATCGTCAATCAGCCTCCATGGAATGTCGATGTCGATAACGGGTGCCGGCAAATTGTCTCTGTCTTTCTGGTCTTCCATGGCCAGGGTGGTCCTCAAATCCCTGGGTGCATTCACGAGCCGGGTGTTCACGCCTCCCATGAGAGACAGGTACTGGTTCAGGAGTTCCACCAGGTTGTCGGCTCTCGGATAGAAATTCGACTTTCCCGTGGCCAGGTTTTTGTAATAGGTCTCCAGCGCATCGTGTCCGAGCTTCCAACGGCTCTCGGCTGAAGGAAACCACCATTTGTGCGGATCATTCGAAAGAGAGGTGAAAGCCGCCTCGGCATGGGAATCCATTTTGTCCGTGGTTCTCATCCTGGAAAGGTTATCCCTCAGCACGCGGGCATTGTACCTGACCACCTCCAGCTCACCCAGTTGGAAGTTGGGCATGTTGTCCAGGAGTGCGGTCGGCCAGAAAATGTCATTCGGCAGCCAGTTGCCCCTCATCTCGCTGATGAGGATCTGGTTGACCCGAACAAAGTGCGCCCCCCTCACCTTCTTGTCTATGTTTTCCATGGTGTGGAAGGAAGGCTTTTGGGAATTGATCGCCATCACCACGACAAAAAAAGCAAAGAGAGCCATAAGGATAATCAGTACGGCCCATCCGTACCCCTTAATCTCTTGGCGCCTCATGCGGTCTTTGGGCTTCTTTTCTTCCATTTCATCCTCTCCCGGTTGATTCACCTTAGCGTTCTCCGTGGATGACCACGGCCGATCTACCCTCTCTTGTCCTCCCGGTAGGGCGAAAGCCTCTCCAGGAAGCTCTCAGGGATGGAGACGGTCTTGTTCTGCTCGTAATCAAAGAGGACCATGACCGACTTCCCTCATGGCATCCACATCCCTGAACCGAAAGATCGGCGGTCACTTTCCTGTGCATACCTGCTTCCTCGCTCCTTCGTTCGCCCGACGCCTTTCGCTCTCTATACCTTGGGAGGCGTGAGCCGGGTTTTTCCCAGTCTGAGGACAAGGAGGCCCAGGATCCCGGAAAACAGCGATCCCGATAGGATGCCGAGCTTGGAGAGATCAGCGAATTCAGGTGACGAAAACGAAAGTCCTGATATGAAAAGCGACATGGTAAAACCGATGCCCCCGAGCATCCCCGCGCCCAGGATTTGAGACCAGTTCACGCCCGATGGTAACGGCGCCTTCAACACCTTGAACGCCAGGTAGGTGAAAATAATAATCCCCAGGGGTTTGCCGATCCCAAGCCCCAATGCCACTCCCAGGGTTATCGGATGGGACATGGCATTCATAAAGTCCAGCCCTTCGAAGACGAGACCCGCATTGGCCACGGCGAACAAGGGCAGGATGACCACGGTGATCCAGGATTGAAGGCCGTGTTCCAGCCGCTGAAGGGGCGTTTCCACGTCGTGACAAGCCTCTTCGATGGCGAGGACCGTGTCCAGATGCTGCTTGTTCAGCAGGATGGTATATCCGCAGTTCCCGGGCTCACATTCGAACTCCTCTGTATAAGCCTTCACCTTGCCGAGGAATGTATCCGTGTCATACTTGGCTCTGGCGGGAATGAACATGGCCACCACCACGCCTGCCACAGTCGCATGAACGCCTGAACCGAGAACGGCGAACCACATGCCGATGCCCAAGAGGGCATAGACCAGGGTCCATCGGATCCATAAGCTGTTGGCCAGGGCCAGGCCCACCAAAAAAAGGCCGGCTACGGCCAGGTACTGCCAGATGATCGTCTGGGTGTAAAAAAGGGCAATCACCAGCACAGCCCCAAGGTCGTCCGCGATCGCAAAGGCGGATAGAAAAACCCGGAGCCCCAAAGGGACCCTGTCCCGCAGGATGGCCAAGACGCCCAGGGAAAAGGCAATGTCCGTGGCCATTGGGACGCCCCATCCGTTTGCTGCGGGTGTGCCATGATTGAAGGCGGCGTAAATGGCAGCGGGGACCACCATCCCGCCCAAAGCCGCGGCGATCGGAAGGAGCGCCCTCTTCGGTGAAGCCAGCTCTCCCACGAGAAGCTCTCTTTTGATCTCCAGCCCGACCGTGAAGAAGAAAAGAGTCATCAGGGCGTCGTCTATCCAGTGCTTCAGGGACTTGGCCAGCTGGAGCTCACCCAGTGAGAGGGTCAGATCCGTCTCCCACACAGCATGGTAATTCGTGGAAGCAAGGTTTGCCCACAGAAAGGCCAGAAGGGTGGCGAAAAACAGGGGGTAGCTCCCCCTGACCACCTTCTTGAAGAAGCCC
>JAGUZM010000294.1 GCA_020060805.1 Deltaproteobacteria bacterium
CCAAAGACCCACTGAAGCTTGCCCCTTTTGAGTCGGATGGCAGCCTCCGGGCAAATCTCCATGCAGCAGAAGCAACGGATGCACCTGTCATAATTGTAGAAAGGGACTCCGGCCTCCCCCTCCGCCTTTTCGATCGCATCGGCCGGGCATACGGCCTTGCACTGGTAGCAGAGGCTGCAGCGCTCTTTGGACGGGACCGGCTTTTCCAGAACCAGGTTCTTGAACAGGTCCGTGTTGAGAGGCCACCGGTACATCGGATGGCCGCTGTTCGATCTGCTCGGAACATAACCACGGACCCGCAAATCATCAAGTTGCGAACCGCAAACCTGGATTCTCTCCAGCGATCCGGCCCCGAGCCCCCTCGATTCACCCAGAACAACGGTTCTCGCCTTGTTTCTTTGCAGGCCGGCCAGCTCGACGGCGACACAGTCCAGGGCGAGGGCATCTTCGCTCGAAAGGATGGCCCCTATCTTTCTCGGCCGACCCGATACGCCCGGCCCTTCGCCTTCCAGCCCTACAATCGCGTCCATGATGTGGATAAACCGCTTGGGCCTCTCAAATCCCTTCAGGAGGCCTTCGTAGAGGTCGAGGAGGAGCATGGAAAATTCTTCGTTCGTTCGTGCCCTGACGTGCCACTGCGACTTGTTCAGACCGGGAATCAGGCCGAACAAGTTTTTCACGGCGCCGGTGACGTAGGTGAGGCTGTGGGTTTTGAATTTGGGCAGGTTGACCACGATGTCCGCGTCAAAGAGGGCCTTGGAAAGCTCGAACCTCTTGAACTGGACTTGGCCGTCGTAAAAGAGAACAGCCGTCGCCTTCGGGTCAGCCACATTGCAGCCCTCTTCCGCCACGATCCGATCATAGCCTGTCTTGCTCATTACCTTGTTCAGGGGCTGGAACGCGGGTGACTCCGCCATGACCGGCTCCCCTCCCCCTGCTTTGACGATCTGGATGACGGAGCGGAAAAATTCCCCATGGGTGACGACCCCTTTTTCCAAGGGGCTCGCGTTGAGGAGGTTCGGCTTGATGACAACCCGCTTGCCCGTGAAAAGGGATGGGTCGAGGCCGATCGAAGACAGACCTTTTAATATTTTTTCTTTGATCAGGGCTGAAGAATAATCGTCGCACTTCAATAAAGACACTTTTGCCATGGGGCCTCTTCATCTCCGCAAGGGTCTTTTCGACCCTATTCCATATCAAATTCCTTGAAGCCGAACCAGTATCCTGTCTTTGTCACGTAGTCCATCTGCATCTCCACAGCCCGGATGTGCCGCTTTTCTATGTCCAGGAATCGGGAAAACATCTTGCGCCCTTCCTCCGTCATCTCCTCGACCATGTTTTTGTAGAAATCGCTCGTCTCAACTTCCACCTTGAGGGCCCGGCTCAGGATCCTCTTCTGATCACCCAGGGGCTTCCTGGTCATCCTCCCTTTGAATTCCTTCATCTGAGCGACCATCGTTTCCTCTGACGGGATTGCCGTCTCCAGGATCGCAGTTTCGAGCTTACCCGACTCACGCCAAACCCGGAGCCTTTCCCCAAGGTAGTCCAGGTGGCGCTGCTCGTCGTCTCCCATGGTTTTCAAAAATCCTTCTGCCACCCGGTCGCCAACCGCTTCAGCAGCCTCCCTGTAGATGTCACGAATCCGGGTTTCATACTCCATCGCTTTCTTGATCGCTTGATCGAGGGTCATCTTTTCCTTCCTTTAACCTCTGAGTAAAACCTTCAATGCCCCGGGTATCGCTCCCTGCCCATATTCCCACGCCGTCCTGATAACGAGTTGCCCCGATTTTTGTTTCCTCGCTTTTGTGAAAAGTTGTACACTCTCCGGGAAAAAACAAGGAGATGGATACCATGTTTCTTTCTCTGGCACAAAAAAGGAGAAGCATCAGAAAGTACCTTGACAGGCCCGTGGAGCCCGAGAAGACCGACCTCCTCGTGGAAGCCGCTCTCCGCTCCCCCGCGTCCAAGGGGAGTAACCCCTGGGAGTTCGTCGTTGTGACTGACCGGGCTTTGCTGGAGAAACTCTCCCTGGCGAAGCCCTCCGGCTCGGCATTTCTCAAGAATGCGCCCCTGGCCATCGTCGTGTGCGGTGACCCCGAGAAGAGCAGCATCTGGGTTGAAGACACATCCATCGCCGCCACCTTCATCCACCTGGCTGCTGAGTCGCTGGGGCTTGGAAGCTGCTGGATTCAGATCAGAGAGAGAATGCATGATGAGAGCGTGTCATCGGAAGCGTATATTTCCAGAATCCTGGACATTCCGCCGGGGCTCAAAGTAGAGGCGATGATCGCTGTGGGATACGCGGCTGAAACCAAAAAGCCTCGCGGCAAAGATGAACTGCATTACCGGAAAGTGCATCGCGAGTTGTATGGCAGAGCCTACCGGGCATAGGCGGGTTCAGCGCTTTTCTCTGGCCAGGAGCCCGGTGGTTCCGATGAAGATCTGGTACTGTTTGGCGTTGGCCAATGACTGGAACACGGCGTTGCCGTAAACGGTGTTGACCAGGGGGAACCACTCGCCGTAGTCGTAAAGATACTTCCACAGGGGATGGGTTTCATCCTTCACGAGGGAGTAAACGCTCTGCTTCTGGCTCGTTTCTTCTTCTGCCTTGATATACCGGCCGCGCAACCGCGTTATCCGGTAGCGGTTCTCCAGCCCAAGGAGGTAGAGCCAGTTGTCCCACTTCACGATGTCCGCCTCGATCGTCCACTGGTCGCCGTAAACGACGTATTGCCTCATCATGGCAGGCGAAAAGACCACCACGGTGAGGCGTCCCGCTCTTTCGCCGCTCACAGGCTCGACAACGACCTCGGCCACCGGCTTCTCATACGTAAAAACATGGTACGTTCCGAGGAAAAACCCCATGAATAGGAGCATCCCGAACCCGGAACCCCACAGGGCGATAAGAATCAGGTTGCGAAGGCTTCTCAGGGCACCGGGTGAGTCTGTGGTCTTTCTCGCTATGACCCTCATCAGCCACCGAATGCGCCTGTAGAGATAGATCAGCAGAAACACGCACCCGAGAAAAAGGCCGATGACCCCTGCGTAGATCAGGTAATCCGGCTTGATCGCATGCAGGAGGTTTTCCACCCGCGAGCCTCCTTCCCTGTGAGGGTGTGTTCAGGCGCAAGGGGATCCGCACCGCTGAAGGTCATGGCCCCTTCAGCCGTGACTTTATAATAGGGGGCTTCTTTCAGTCAAGAACATGATCAGCCATGTCGTGCCCGGCGAAACGATGTTGATAAACCGGGGGACCACGCTTAAGTTTGCAGCCAGTGATTACGCCCTTTGAAAGGAGATCGCCTTGAAATTCCGAAAACTCGCCTTCATCGCTCTCATGGCATGGATCGTCTTCCAGGTTTTAGGCTACGCCCCTGCTAAAGCCCTGGCGGTCAAGACGGTGTTGTTCGAACCAGGGAAACGTTAACGCGATCAAGAATTCTCGGTCCTGTGCATCCTGCCCCCCGTCCCTCCGCTGTACTTTTCCTGCTCTGCTTTCCAGAACGGACAGCGGTCCGCATGAAGGGGATGATGGAGCATCCGGCCCACCAGGGAGTCAGGTTTTTTTCTTCCGTACCGGCAGACGGGACAGTAATGGCACAAGGAAGCCATGGCCCTCTGCACGTAACCTTGCTTTTTTGTCTCCATTTCTGATTCTCCCTCTTGCCCCATGCCGCTGAACCAAGGTCGCCTCCCGGATTGGAGTCGGTCCCCGAATAGGCTGCGGCAGGCCCTGACATGTTGCTGAAAAGCTCTCGCTGCCAGGCTGCTCAAAAACGCCCAGATACAAGCAGCGGGCGCCCGAAATCTCGAGGAGTGAGGCGTACCCTACAAGTACGCCGCAACGACGGGGGATGACCCGTCCTCCGCAGTA
>JAGUZM010000431.1 GCA_020060805.1 Deltaproteobacteria bacterium
CGGCGCGCCGGGAACTCCTGGAAGAGACGGGATTCAGGGAGGCACAGATGGTGCCCCTCGGAATCGTCCACCCCAACCCCGCATTCCTCGACAACCTCTGCCACACCTATCTCGCGAAAGACGTGGCCAGGGTGAAAGACCAGGAGCAGGATGAAAAAGAGGACATTGAAGTGGTCCTGATGCCGTTGGAAGAAATACCCCGGCTGATCCGGGAGAGAGAAATCACCCACTCATTGGTTGTCGCAGCGTTCTACCGGTTCTACATGGAGTACCTCCCGCGCCTTGGCGGAAAGGCTTGAGACCTTGATTTCAAGCGCTTCTCCCCGGGATGCGGAAATGTTTCTCGGAGCGAATATCACTCTGGATGCCCTGAAAGAACGATCATGGTTCGAAAATCGATAACCATTTGTCATTATTTATTGCCATCCGTGAAGGGGGCGTGGTATAAATAAAAAGATTTTGAAGCGCTTCACGGCAAGAAGAGATGCAGCATCGGTTTCCGGTACCGCGAGTGAGGGCGAAACAGCAAAGAGCGAGAGTGATGGTGGAGGCTAGGCGTCGAACGGATTTGCCTGTTCTACTGCTTCACAACCTGGATGATACCTGGGACCCCGCTGATTTGGAAAGAGCCCTGGAGGAAGTCGATAAAGTGGAGACGGCCTTGCGGGCGGAAGGCCATCCTGTCATCAACGTCCCGATTTATGATGCGGATGTGGAGGGCAGTTTACACGACTATAACCCCGAGAATTTCATCGTCCTCAACTGGTGCGAGGAATTGCCCGGTGTGCCCTGCAGCGAAGCGATGGTGGCAGAGGCCCTGGAGAGCCTGATGTACACCTACACAGGGTCGACGCCCGATGTTTTGGCGGTGAGCTGGGACAAGGAAAAGGTGAAGCACCTCCTCGACCGATCCGGCGTTCCCACGCCGATGTGGCGGATATTTGACGATGCCCACAGGGATGGTTGGAATCGGTTTCCTGCGATCGTGAAACCCGCTCATGAGCACGCCAGTGCTTGCCTCACCCCCGAGGCCGTTGTTCTGAACCCCCAGACGCTCCAGGAACGGATCGCTTACGTGATAGAGAACTATGACCAACCGGCCCTCGTGGAGGATTTCATCGACGGCCGTGAGTTTCACGTAACGATCTGGGGCGATGATGCGATTGAAATGCTCCCGCCGGCTGAAATGGACTTTGGAGCGTTTGAAAACGTTCAGGACAGGCTCTGCACCTTTGACTCCAAGTTCAGGCCGGGATCGCGCCATTATGATCAGATCGGGCTGCGACTGCCCGCTCCGTTAAGCGAAAAGGAATACTCGAATCTCGAGGCTGTGGCGCGAGCGGCATATCAAATCATCGGCTGCAGGGATTACGCGAGGCTCGATATTCGGCTTCGAGACGGGATCTTCTTTGTTCTTGACGTAAATCCGAATCCCGACATCAGCTCGGACACCAGTGTTGTGTATGCAGCTCGATTCGCAGGTTACTCCTACGGGTCCATGATGAGCCGGATGCTCAACCTGGCCGCCCGTCGGCATCCCGTTTATGGGCTTCCTATCCCCAAAACCGCCCAGGCCGCCATTTGAAGAAGGGCACATCTTTTCTCAGCCAGAAGCCGCCTTTTTTCTAATTTAAATCGTAATTCCAAATAGTTATGTTTTCCGCGCCCCAAGGGGGATTTTGCTTGCCAATGGGTGAGGGGAATCTTATATGATAACACAAAACCCTTACCCGAATCGTTGCCATGCCGGCCTGCCTCGGGGCGGGGTGCAAGGAGTTTCAGGATGAAACCTTATGAACAAGGCGCCCTGGACGGCCTGTGCGCTGTTTATAGCATTGTGAACGCCACCCGGATCATATCAGGGATTGATGAAAACCAAGCGAAGGACCTATTCAGGGACATCATCGTGTATCTGGAAAAGACCAATGATCTTTCGAGGATACTTATTTCCGGGATCGGTCTCACGACGATCGGCGGGATCTTGTCCGACGTCGTGGGGGACCGGATCCAGAACCGCTCGATGCCGTTCAAACAGTACCCGGAGACCCCCCTTGAAGCTTTCTGGCAGGAGATGATGGGGTTTCTGAACGGAGGAGGAGGGAAGAAGGCGATTTTGATCGGTGTCGGCGGTCCCATTTGGGATCACTGGTCCATCGTGGAATCGATCACAGAAAAGCAGATTCGATTCTTTGATTCCTATAAGCTGAAGAGGCTCAACCGAAACCGGTGCGCGACGATGCGGAGTACCTTTTCCAGGCCCCATATCCTTCAACCGACACACACCTATTTTCTATCTTAAAGAGCCTTAGCCGAGGGCGAGAGAGATGTCTCCAGGGCATGAGTTTGAAAAAGGCTGGGTCCGAGAGATCCCTGAACTGCGAACCAAAGCCGAGTTTTTGCGCCACAAAAAGACGGGCGCTGAAATCCTTTCCCTCGTGAATGACGACGAGAACAAGGTGTTCGGCATCACCTTCCGCACCCCCCCTTCCGACTCCACAGGGGTGGCCCATATCCTGGAACACGCTGTCCTGTGCGGGTCCCGCAAGTTTCCGGTGAAAGAACCCTTCGTTGAGCTTCTGAAGAGCTCCCTGAAGACGTTCCTGAACGCCATGACTTACCCCGACAAGACCTGCTACCCCGTGGCGAGCCAGAACGCGAAAGACCTTTACAATCTGATCGACGTCTACCTGGACGCCGTCCTCCATCCGCGTCTCAATCCCTCTGTCCTCCAGCAGGAGGGCTGGCGTTTGGAGCCGGAAAAAGCGGACGGCCCCTTGATCTACAAAGGGGTGGTGTACAGTGAAATGAAAGGGGCCTACTCTTCGCCCGAGAGCCTCTTGGCCGAGCTTTCGCAGCAGTCTCTTTTTCCGGATACCCCGTACGGGTTTGACTCGGGGGGGAACCCGGAAGAAATCCCAAAGCTCACCTTTGACCGATTCAAAGCTTTTCATCAGACCTACTACCACCCCTCCAATGCCCGCATCTTCTTCTACGGGGACGATGACCCGGAGACGCGGCTTCGGATCGCGAATGAATACCTCAAAGACTTCGAGTACCGGAAGATCGATTCCGCCATACCGCTCCAGGGACGCCTGGATGAGCCGAGGAGCATAACGAGAGCCTTCTCTTCCGGCGGGGACGGGGAGCCGGGAGGAAAAGGCATGCTCACCCTCAACTGGCTACTTGAAGAGACGCTGGATGCTGAACTGGACCTCGCATTTCATATGCTCGAATACGTTCTTCTCGGGATGCCCGGGTCTCCGCTGCGAAAGGCTC
>JAGUZM010000614.1 GCA_020060805.1 Deltaproteobacteria bacterium
AAAATGAGCACCCATGAGTCCCTTCAAGCGCTCAAGGCGTTTGTGATCGAGCACGGTTTGCCAAAATCCGACATGGCTCTTTTTGGAACCAAGTGCCCCTATTGCGGGAAAACAGACAGGATCAGGCGATTGGAAGATCCTTCGGACTTGCTCGGAAGGATCGAGCCTCATGGCCTGGAGAGCTACAGGGAGCTTTGGAAGAATCTCAGCCTGCCGGAGGGATCCCTTGGGGTTTGCAAGTTTTGCCACAATCTTCTTGAGATCGTTCATGGCCAAAGTGAGGGGAAAGTGCTTTCCGAATCAGGAAGCGGGGAGGTCAAGGAATGAAGATCGAGATTTTGGGGTCAGGGTGCAAACGCTGTGAGGACCTTTATCAGAACACGAAGAGCGCTGCTTCGGAATTGGGACCTTCAGCCGGGATTGAAGTGACGAAAATCAATGATGTGAACTACTTCACGAAAAAAGGGGTGTTCATGACACCCGGCCTCGTGATCGACGGGAAGGTTGCATCCGTAGGGAAGGTCCTATCCGTTGAAGAGGTGAAAGAGAAGATCAAGGACAACCTTTCTTAAGGGGCATCGGTCATAGGCCGGATCGCTGAGGGATGTTCAAAGCGAGCGGAGATCAAGGGGATGTCTGAGAAAACGCGTGTCTATCTGATCACCGGTTTCTTGGGAAGCGGAAAGACGACCCTTCTGAACCGGATCATCGACTGGTTCCCGAAGGAAAAAAAGCTCACCATCCTGATGAATGAATTCGGCGAAATCGGCGTGGACGGGACCCTGGTCCAGGGCGAGAACATCGACATGATGGAGATAAGCAAGGGGTCTATTTTCTGCGTCTGCGTCAAAACCGATTTTATCAAAGGCCTCTATGAGCTCGGTTCAAAGGTTAAACCGGATGTGCTCCTGATCGAATCAACAGGGGTGGCCAACCCTTCAGACCTGAAGAAAGACCTGAAGCTACCCATATTCAAGGAGCGTTTTCACTTCGTCGAACAGTTCTGCGTGATCGACGCTGCGCATTTCCTGGACGCGTACGAGGCGTACGCATCGCTGGAAAAACAGATCGCTTCCTCCACCGTCTTCGTGATCAACAAGGTTGACCAGGCATCGCCTGAAAAGATTCAAGAAATCAAGGCCCTTGTGCGAGAGTACCACCCGGAACCCTCCTTTTATGAGACCACTTACGGCAAAATCCCCCTGGAGAGATTCTTTTTCCCCGACCTTCCCGCGCCAGGGGCTGGCGTGGCATTGCCGGCTGATCAGCAGGGAGCACCGGCCATGACCGAAAAGGAGCTCGACGCATTCATCGACGACCTCCTGAACAGCCCGGACCTGGAGATAACCCCTCCCGATCGCCTCATGTCCGTGACCTACAGGTGGTCGGGGCACGACACGACACAGGTGGAAAGGATGGCGAAAAACCTGCCCCGAGAAGTGATCCGGGCCAAGGGTTTCATCGAGGGGAAAGGGACGATTTATCTGTTCAATTATGTCATGGGTGATTGGACGATCGAAAAATCGAAGATTCCGCAGGAGCGAATCCAGCACAAGAATGTCGTCGTTTTTATCGGGCCCCCCGAATCCATGGAAGGGATAGAAAAGGCCTCCAAGACAGGGGACTGGCTGAACTTGGGAACGTATCAGCCCTTCCTCCAGGCCCGGGAGGAATGAAGGCGCAACAGGAGGAAAGGGAAGAAGGGATGGCGGGCAACCATTACGATATCATCATCGTCGGCACAGGCCCATCGGGGCTTACCGCAGCGATTTACGGCCAGAGACTGGGAATGATGGTCGTCGCCTTTGGAGATATCCCGGGCGGGAATCTTTACATGATCGAACGGCTGATGAATTTTCCCGGTTTTGTCGGTGGAGTGCCCGGCGCCCAGTTCGGCGCGACTGTTTTCGCGCAAGCCCAGGCCGAAGGCGTAACGTTCCCCATGACCCGGCTGGAGCGACTCATTCATCAGGATAACGCGTTCGTTGCCGTTGACGTGAACGGGGAGCGCTATGAGGGGAGAAGTGCCGTCGTTGCGTGCGGGGTGGTCCCGCGAATGCTGAAAGTGCCTAACGCGGACAAGCCGGGCATCTATTTCTGCTCCCTTTGCGACGGGCCTCTTTTCAGAAACAAGAACGCCACGATCGTGGTGATCGGCGGCGGCAACATGGCAGGCCAGGAGGCGCTCTCTCTTTCCAACATCGCCGAACGGGTGTTGCTCGTTTACCACGGCCATAAGCTTAAAATGGAAGCGGTGATGCAGAAAGCCATCGAGAAGAAACCCAACATAGAGGTTCTCCTGGGCACCACGGTTGTCGCCTTCAAAGGGGAGGAGAGGGTGGACGGGGTCGTGGTATCCACGGAAAAGGAAGGGCAGAAAGAGATCCACGCGGAGGGCGTGTTCATGGCCGTGGGATGGGGACCCAACCTGGAGATGCTGAATATTGCCGTGGAAAAAACAGAGGAAGGGTACATCAAAACGAATCAAAAACTGATGAGCTCCTTTCCCGGCCTTTTTGCCGCAGGCGATGTGAGGGATACGGACATCCGCCAGGTGATCACCGCATGCGCGGACGGAGCGCGGGCTGCCACCTATGCCCTCGAGTACCTGGATGCGATGAAGGATTGAAGAACAGGGGGAGAGAAAAGGGAAAGGGCAACCTGAGATTTTTTCCTTGCTTCGGGTATTAAAATGGCCTATTAGTATACATTGTATAATAGATGACCTGGGAGGCTATGGTACGATGACGATTGATTTCCAGGACTGTCCCTGTTCAGGGAAAAGCATGACCTATTTCACGGCGCCATGGATCTTATTGGTTCTTTCCAAACACGACGGCATCCATGGTTATGAACTCAAAAAGATCCTCAAGGGGCATATGGAAGATCTGCGTATTTCCATGAATATCACGGGATTGTATCGACATCTTAAACTGATGGAAAAGAGGGGCGTCCTCAGTTCGGAGTGGGATACCCCGGACAAGGGGCCTGCCAAGCGCAAGTACTCTCTCACGGAAGAGGGGAAGGAGTGTCTCTCCCTCTGGATGCAGACTTTGTACATACAGGGGGAATTGATCCACCGGTTTTTGCGCGGGGCCCACAAGGTGTTCCCCTCCATGCCCATGCCGGCGAATAGGGGGCCCGAGCGTGAAGTGCCGAAATGTAACCTCTGACACAGAGGAGGCAGGAAATGGCTACGCCTAGGAAAATAAGGACCGAAAAAACCGTGAAGCTGTTCTTTGTGGGAGGGTTTCTGGGGTCCGGAAAGACTACGGCCCTGGCTGACCTGGCCAAACGCCTGCTCCGGCGGGGCATGCGGGTGGGAATGATCACCAACGATCAGACGGACAATCTTGTGGACACCCTGATCGTCCGAGAGATGCTGTCCGAGCTGGGCGTCCCGATTGAGGAAGTGGTGGAGGGGTGTTTCTGCTGCCGGTTCGATGAACTGATCAACCAGATGGAGAAGATCCTCGCCCATCGCCCGGACGTCCTGATGGGTGAGCCTGTGGGGAGCTGCACGGATTTTGTCGCGGCTGTGGCCAACCCCATAAAGATTCACTACAGGGATGCCTTCCGGTTTGCCCCCTTCTCGACCATGGTTGATCCTGACCGGGTTCGTGAACTTCTCCTGGATGAGACGCCGACGTCCTTTCCCGAAGAGGTCTCTTACCTCTTCAAGAAGCAGCTGGAGGAGTCGGACATCCTCGCCCTGAACAAGATCGATACCCTGAAACCGGAAGAAAGAGAAAGGCTCCTCTCAGACCTCGCCGGAAAGTACCCTGAGAAAAAGATCCTGCCTGTTTCGGCAAAAGAGGGTGCAGGGATGGAAGAATGGCTGGAAATCCTTCTCTCCGAGAGGCCGGGAGCGAACACCGTATTGCGGCAGATCGATTACGACCGTTATGCAAGGGCTGAAGCGGTCCTGGGATGGCTGAATACGGCCGTAAGAATATCCTCCTCCCGGAGTTTTGATGCCACCGATCTTGCCAAGAGACTCCTATCAACCCTGCAAGGGGCGTTCAGGGAGAAGGATGCTGAAATAGGGCACCTGAAATTCCTGATCACGAGCGATGGGAAGAGCATGTGGGCCAACCTCACGCGCCTGGGGGCGGAACCCGCTTTAAGCGGCGCTCAACTCGGGAGCCTTTCCCGTGGAACGCTGGTCCTCAACGCCCGGGTCAGGCTTGAACCGGCAGAGCTGGAAGGGATCGTGAGAGAGGCCCTCAATAAGCTGTCCGAGGAGAGCGGGGTCCACTCCGAGATCATAGACCTTCAGTGCTTCAGCCCGGCCTACCCTGAGCCGCCTTACCTCGTGCGGGAAGCGGTGGCACAGTGAGGCAGGGGCACGGAAAATTGAAGCGCCCGTGATCTCCACTTCCCGGCATGAATGGGATGCCGGCAAAGGATGGGGGTTTAGCCAGAATGCGCATCGAAGTCATCGGCCTTGAGCCACCCTGCAAAAAGTGCAATGAGCTCCTGGATAATGCCAGAAAGGCGGTTTCAGAGGCAGGGATACAGGCTGAGGTGGTCAAGCTGTGGGTCCTCTCCGAGGAAGTCCGCGACAAGTACGGTTTGCCCCTCAGCCCCGCCCTTGCCATAGACGGTGTCCTCGTGGCCCAGGGAAAGGTCTATACCAAGGAAAGGATCGCCAGTCTCCTGAAGGGCTGAGAATGTCCGGCGAGGTCTTATGAGAGAACAGGTAGCCGTATTTTTCGGCGAATTCATGGGCACATTTCTGCTTGTGTTCATCGGCACCTCTTCGGTCGCCGTGGCCGTGCTATTCAACGCCCTGGTGGGACTCATGCAGGTGGCTGCGGTCTGGGGCCTGGGCGTCACCCTTGCCATCTACGCCACGAGGCACCTCTCCTGCGCCCACCTGAACCCTGCCGTCTCCCTGGGAATGGTATTGACGAAAAGGATGCGGCCGCGACTGCTCTTGCCTTACTGGGCTTCTCAACTCCTCGGCGGGATGACGGCAGGTGCGATGGTTTTCGTCCTGTTTCACTCTTCCATCGCGGGATACGAGGTTTCCAACGGGATCGTGCGGGGGAGCCCCGAATCCGTCAGAACAGCGATGCTTTTTGGCGAGTATTTCCCCAACCCGGCCATTCCAGCACCCTGGTTCGAGGTGACCCTGGGCACAGCGATGCTCGTAGAGGGCCTGGGGACTTTTATCCTCGTCACGATGATCTTCCTCTTGACGGAAGGATGCAACGTGGGAAGACCGAGCGACGGTTTGGCTCCGCTGTTTATCGGCGGGACGGTTTCAGTCCTGATCGCCATCACCGGGCCCCTGACCCAGACAGGCATCAACCCGGCTCGCGACTTCGGACCACGAATCATCGCCTTCGTTGCGGGGTGGGGGTCTGTCGCGATTCCGGGAGTCAAAGGAGGTTTTTTCCTGGTCTACATCGCCGCCCCGTTGCTGGGGGGCGCTTTGGCAGCAGCCTGTTTCCGTTTTGTCGTCGCCCCGCTGATGTCTGCCAGGGCTTCAAGCTCGGCCACGTGCGCCTGCCAGTCCGTGCAACCTGAGTAGACCTCGACCGGGGAGAGACCCTTAGAGTTTTTGTCCACGAATACCGCTGTAGACAGCTTTGCAAATGCCGGATACGCCCCCCTTAAGCCCTTCGGGGTTCTTCGCCCCTTCCGAAGTTCTGAGGCTTTCTGCGTAGGTTTGCGCGGTGTCAAATCCCTGGTAGACCTCTTCCATGTCCCCGGCGAGCCTGATTTTGAACAACCACCCGTTCCCGTAAGGATCTTCGAGGGCCAGGGCAGGTCTCTGCTTCAGGTCCATATGAAAAGAGATCGTGCCGCTCGCCGGCGCATCAACATAGAGGATCTTACCCGTGATGGCAAAGAGGACAGAGTCGCCCTTTTGGACTTTTTGGCCATCAGGGACGAGGGGATCAAGGTCACTCAGGCCGGCCATCAGGACAAGGGCCGGTTCACTGAACCCGAAAACGAGAAGGGGGCCGTCCGGTTTTGCCCAAAGCCCCTGTTTCGAGTAATACCGGCGATCCTCCGGGACTTCTACGCGTTTGCCGAGAAATCTGTCGATCGAAACCATCGTCCCCTCCCTCAACCGATACTCCCCCTCGGTTGACATCGGAAATTTGCCGTCGGGATAGAGTGTTCGTTGACTCCCATAGGTGTTCTTTTATATATTCCTGGAAGAATAAGCAATTAAGAATGCAATTCTGGACTGGAGTGAGGCGTGACTTATACGAGCGCACTAAAGGAATTGGCATTTTTCCGAGTCGTCCAAAATCCCGCCATCCCTCCTTTAGCAAAGGGGGGGTCAAGGGGGGATTTGCGCAGGAATTCGATATAGGTCAATGTCAAATCTCTTATTGCGTTTGTGTTGGGTCTCGGAAGCAAATTCTAAAGTTGGACTTTACGAGGCATGAGAGACTCAAAGACAAAGGGGTTAATTCACGTGTACACAGGCAACGGGAAAGGAAAAACCACGGCGGCTTTGGGAACAGCCTTGAGAGCCGCTGGCCACGGACTTCATGTCCTCATCATTCAGTTTATGAAAAAACACGGGAATATTGGAGAAGTGAAGGCATTGGCTGTGACGGATCTTCCCATCACCATCATGCAGTTCGGCCGCCGGGTTTTCTTCAAGACAAGGACTTGCGAAACGATGGACATACACATGGCTCACCAAGGCTTGCAGTGCTTTAAAGAAGCGATGGAAAGTGGGATCTGGGATATGATCATTCTTGATGAAATCACCATGGCCATCTATTTTGGTCTGCTGAAGCAGAGGGAGGTGATGGATCTGATTGAAAGCCGACCACCTTCTCTTCATCTCGTATTGACCGGCCGCAAGGCTCCCAAAGGGATCAGGGACATGGCTGATCTTGTAACGGAAATGAAGGAGGTAAAACACTACTATCAAAAAGGCGTGCAGGCTCAAAAGGGGCTCGAGTATTAATATGAAGGCGCTGGATCAATCGAACGCCGCCGCTACCGCTGCTGTCTTCCTGGGGCTTGGCCTTCTACCCATCGACGGGATTGCTGGGCGCAACCGCTAAAGCTGTAGAAGAGCGTTGAGCGATGCCGGGATATGAACAGTTGTTATGGAAGAAATCTGGATCATAGGGGTCGGACAGTTCGGGGCTCTCGCTTACCACAGGCTGTCGGAGAGGGGGAAGAAAAGGCGTTTCGTCCTGGTGGACCCGAACAAAGAAAACCTCCTGCGGTGCGAGGGACCTCACGCAACCCTCGAACAATCAGACGGGGTCGTCTTTCTCTCCAAGGGTCTGGGCGAAAAAGGGCGTGAGCCGGACTGGATCATCCCCGCACTGCCTGTCCATCTTGCTGCCGAGTGGATCCTCTCCCGTCTGGCCTTGGAGGGAGTTCACCGCATCTCAATTCCACGGGAAATCGAGCCTCTTCTCCCTAATCCCATGCGAGGGTCAGAGGGGAACATCTATGTGAGCCATGCCGATTTCAGGTGCCCCGATGATTGTGCCGAACCCCGCGATCTTTGCACGGCCACCCATAAGCCGAGAAAACAAGACATGTTCGATCTCCTCGGTGAGTTGCGGATAAATCCTTTTCAATCCATGGTGATCCGGAGCTACCAATTGGGGCCGGGAATCGGGGGATACCGGCCAAAACAGCTTTTTGCCTTGCTTGAGGGTGTTGAGCAGACCAGCGGTCCTGTTCTTGTGAGCACTGCCTGCCGCTGCCACGGGGTGATCACGGCCTTAGAAAGAAGATGAGGGCGGGATGATCAGCTTGGAGGACGTTGCTTCGGCCATGCCTGTGGCCGAGCTGCTGCTTCCCCGGTTGCAGGGTCTGTACGAAGCGCTGCCGGAGACGATTTGCACCTGCGATCAGCCCGGGGTGTGCTGCCATTCCTTGCCCGAAATGACCGCCCTGGAAGCCGTATCCATGATCCGCCTCATGCAGGGGATGGGCGATGCGGAGCTGACTGCGACGGCTCGGCGTTTTGCGGAATTGTTTTTGACCGACCCGGCCCGCAGGGCCGAATGCCCGTTTCTGGGGGATGGGCCCTGCACCGTTTACGTCCACCGGCCTTTTGCGTGCCGTGCTTATGGGTTGTGGAGTCAGGATCTGGGCGCTGTCAGGACCCAAGAAAGCCGGGAGGCCAATAGAGCCCTGGGGCAGTTGTGGAAGAGGCACGGCGTGGAACTCAGCCCGGAGCTGGCGGAGAGGGAGCCTGACTATTGCGCCAAGGTGGAAGTGATTTCGGGCAGACCTCTGAGTGATTCCGCGCTGATGTCCCTGTTGCAAAGGGTTTACGCCTTGGGAGCACCCCTGGGCAGTCTTCAAACCCGATTTGAGCTGGAGTACCATTCCGACGTCAGCTTCCTTTTAACATCCATAGGGTTGGGTGCAAAAAAAGCGATGCTCTTCAAGCTTGCGGTGATCAAGGAAACAATGGATCGTGGAACGGAAACGCACCTTAGAAGGGCCCTCGACCAAATCTCCGCAGCCTCATTCCGCATCGGGAAACCCTGATTTTCCCTCTCTCCCAATCCTGATTCACCTCGTTTATGCAGAAAAATCGTCTTTTGGACGATTTTCAAAGGGAGAGGGAGTCAGTAATAAACACAATGGATGTTCTGAAATGATCGAAAGGGGGTGATTTTCGCTCCAGGCGAAGATCATCCTGATCGGCGTTGTTACGTTCTTATTGCCCGAGGAGTTGGACGATGAATCCCATCCATTTGGTCCTCATACACGAAGGCGAACACTGAATCCCATGTGTATACATGGCCAGGGTGGTCGAGTCGGTGGCGCCGGAGTTTGGCGATGCTTTGAAGGTGGAAAAAATCGTCATCAAGCAGAGAGAGGGGGCGAGGCGATTCAGGGAGATATCACAAACCCTGGGCCGGCCTGCGCCGGTACCGTCTATTTTCATCGAAGGGCAACTGGCCTTTGATCTGACACCCCCGCTGGAGGAACTGAGGGAGTTGCTGCAGAAACTGATTGAAAAGCGATCGTAGGGTGGCCGATCAGGCGTCTTGTATCTTGGCGCTTTTGAGCAGCCTCCGAGCAGGGGCTTTTTAGCAACCTGCTGGTGTCCTGAGTCAGAAATGCGTTACCGAGTAGAGCCGAGCCGAAGCCCCCAGGGTGCTCCGACTGCATTTGCTCATTCACCTGTTTTTTGACTGAGGACACCAGTCCTGTACAGCAAGTTCTCAACGAAAGGGATTGGTTTTGAAATCGGCGAGCGAGAAAGGGCGCTACATCTACCGCACCCACGGCGTCTGCCCGCCTGAAATCCATTTTCATGTTCAAGAGGGCCGTCTCACGGAAGTCCGTTTTGTGGGCGGGGGTTGTCCTGGCAATGCCGAACTGGTAAGCCGGCTGCTGAAAGGACTCCCAGTGGAAGAGGTTATGGAACTCCTGCCGGGTATTGACTGCAGGAACGACACCTCCTGTGCAGACCAGCTTCTGCGGGCATTGTCCGCGGCAAAAGGAGGCTCACTCAGCCCTTCACAGTCTTTTGACGTGCGTCAAGACGTGAAGCCGAGGAAAAGGATCGCCCTCATCGGTGAGCTGGGGGGCCGCCTCGATGTCCTCCAGAGGCTTGTGGCGGATATATCCAGCAAGAATGTCGAGACGAGCTACTGTCTTGGGAACCTGACCGGTCGTTCCGCCGAAAACAAGGACCTCTTGGAGTTTTTGCGAAAGCGTGACATGGTGGCGATTCAGGGAGATATGGACAGGAGTTACAGCGAGGGGAGTGAGCCCGAGGGCTTCCCTTCGATGGAGCAGAAGGAGAGAGACTATCTCTTCACACTCCCCCAGGTTCTATCTTTTCAGGTGGAGGACAGGGGGGGAATCGCCTTTTTCGGTGAATATGTCCAGGCCTTGCCCGGGTATTCAGACTTTGATCCCTTTGCCTTAGAAATCAATATGGTTTGTTCCATGACGCAGTTCTTCGGGGATGAAACGGTCTTTCCCGCCTTGGAAGCGATGGTGCCCCATTTCAAAGCCCAAATCGTTCTCTTCAGCCAGCCGAAAAAATGGGGGCAATGGATGGTGGGGGACGCGCATTTTATAAGCGTCGGGCCTGGAACGAGCGGTGGCGAACTTTGCTGGGGACTGCTCGAGGGGAACGGGGACAAGATCCACTTCAAAACCATGCAGGTTCAGGATTGAAAGGAATCTATGAGGTGCCTCACAAGATTGCCGTGGATGTGCTCCTGACGGACTTCAGGCAATGACTTGCCTGCGTCTATATGGCTGAGTCGGTAAGGGTCTTGCCGCAGGAGATTCAGAACATGATGGAGGTGAGGGAGTGGGACATGCGCACCCGCGAAGGGATCCAGCGTTTCAGAGAGCTTCGCGCCAAATCCCTCCCGAGCATTGCCCTCGACGGCGAACTGGTTTATGAATCGATCATCCCGGGCCAGGAGGAATTGTCCGCCGAAATAGAGCGACGGTATAAAGAAAAAAATAAGGAGTGGGGGGCTTAGTACAGGTTTTCACAATTACGGTCACGAACCTTGGTTCACCACGGAGACGCAGAGGGCGCAGAGAAAAGTTTTTGTTTGTCGGGAGATACCGACAAACAAAAATATTCTGGCCCAAGAAGATCTTACGAGGATTATTTTCGTCTATCGGTATCTCCCGATAGACGAAAAACATATCCCCCTCCGTGTCCTCTGTGCCTCGGCGGTGAATACCTGAGGGTATTTACGAAAGCTTGTACTTAGGAGGAACAGCCATGGGAGGAAGGGAAGAAAAAGCTAAAGGCGAAGGGCAGGGCTTTTTCTTGGAGGATGTGAACATTGAAGGGTTCAAATCCTTTTCAGAGCTGACGAGCATGTCCTTTCAGCCGGGTATCGGCGTGATCATGGGCAACAACGGCGTTGGGAAGTCGAACATCCTGGATGCCATTGTCTGGGCCCTGGGTGAGGATGATCTGAACCGACTCCGCTGCCAGAGAACGGGAGAGCTGTTCTTCTCGGGCAGCAAGGATTACCCTCCTGCGTCGCGCATCCGGGTGGAATTGATTTTCAGAAGGGGGAAAGAAAAGCCATCGCCTGCCGTACGTCTGGTCCGGGAGATGCACAAGGACGGAAGAGACATCTATCAGGTTCAAGGAGAAGTTCGCGATCGAGAAGAATACCTGAGGGAGCTCGTTTTGTTGAATCTCCCCCACGCCCTGAAGTCGATCATTCGGCAGGAGCAGATCAATGACATGCTCCTGTTGGACCCCTGGGAGCGGTTTCTGTGGGTGAAAGGTTTCCTGCCGGGCGAGGACGCCGAAGCGTTGGCCCGGAGCATCCGTGAGAGGGTGGAACCCCTTTTCCTTCAGTACCTCGATTTTTTGTTTCCCCTGGGTGACGCGCGGCTGAACGTCCTGGAGCAGAACGGGCGCCGGGGCCTGGAAATCGAGGTGACCCTGCCGGGGAATCGGAAGCGAAAAGCCCATCAACTCTCGGGGGGCGAAAAATCCGTCACCAGCCTTGCCCTGAAGCTGGCTGTTTTCGAACAGCTCCGGAGTCCTTTCTATCTCCTCGATGAAGTCGAGCCTTCCTTGGATTATACCAACCACAAGTCCATGCAGGCGCTGCTCAAGACCCTTTCCAGGAAGAAACAACTCATCATGATCACCCACCTGCGCAGCACCATTGAGCTCGCAGACACCCTGCACGGCGTTCGCACGCGATGGGACGGCTCCTCATTCATGAAGTTCTATTTCGTGATGGATGAACGGCTTCTGAGGCTTTACAAATGCTGCTGACCTTGCGGGAGAAGGGATTGGTCCGTCGAGGAATGGTATGGATCGAAAATTTCTTTCTCGGCCGACCCGGGGGAGTGGTCTCTGGCGAGTCCGCAACCGGAAATAGACTCATCCCGTCAACCGCCCCCATGATATCAAGTCTTTTCCGAGGTAGGCGCATTCCCTCCAAGCCAGTCGGAGCGTTGCCTCTCTGGGGCTACTGCCGTAACCCTATGGTTTTTCGGCGCCGGTTGGTGGGCTGGGGCGGTGGTTGCGGCTCTTAAGAGACCAACCCCCCCTTAGGGTCGGCGTGGAAGAACATCTCCGGGAGGGTGGGGCTGCACTGGGGATTAATTCAATAAATTTGTGAGACGTAATACTGGAAGTGCCTGTAGCCGGGGGAAGGATGGAAAGCAAGGGTCGAGGAGTCTGCGTAGAAATCGTCGCCAAGAAAAAGGGCTGTGTATTGTGCGATCTGGCTATCGGTATCCTGGAGGAGATTGCGCCCGATTTCGGAGAAGGCATGCTCAGCTGGGATGTGGTGGATATGGGCGATCGTGACGGGTTGCTCAGGTACGATGAATTGGCCAGAATCTGCCGCCGAAAACCAGCGGTGCCCTCCATCATCATCAACGAAAAGATCGCCTTTGACCACATCCCCGACTACGAAGCTCTTTCGGAAGCGGTGCGGCAGGCGTTGAGCGGTTAAGGAAGGGGCTACCCCTTTTCGCGTTCAGTACTCGATACCCCTCCGGGCGCGGGCGCCGCGGTAGTAGGCGTGTTTGATCTGGCTCAACTCGGTCACGTAGTCGGCCCCATCGATGAATTCGCGGGGCGCGTGGCGGCCTGTCATGACCAACTCGACCTTGCCTTTGCAGGCTTTCATGAGATCGGAGACCCTCTCTTTTTCGAGAATCCCAAAGATGATGGTATCCAGAATTTCGTCACAGATCAGAAGATGGGTCTGGTTTTCGAGCGTTTCCCAGGCATACTTCAAGGCTTGGTTGGCATGCTCGAAGTGTACAGCCTCCGGGCCGTGGGACATGATAAAGGGATGCTCTCCAGGGCATCGGTAGCGGATCCCGGGAATGCTCTTGAACACGGCGACTTCGCCGGAGGTGCCTGATTTCATGAATTGAACGAACTCGACCCGAAGGCCCGCCCCCGCCGCCCGGACGGCCATGCCCACCGCTCTCGTGGTTTTTCCTGCCCCCGGCCCGATGTAGAGGTGGATCAGGCCGTACTGTTCACCCGCAATCAGTCCTGAACGTTCGCCCGGATAGTAAATGGCCTTTTCCCTCCGCAGGTCGAATATGGAAAGCTTCTATCCGACATCAGGACGCCCTGTCAACCGGTATCGCCTTGACTTTTCCTCTGAAATTTGAATTTAAATTGAACGCTCGGCTTCGATCCAGACCGTTTCAGGCACCAGCGACTCCGTGTTCACGGGCAAGAGAAGAAACCGCGTCTATGGAAAAAGGTCTTATACAAGTCTACACGACCGGATCGGACCAGATCAATTTTGCCCCGATGGGTTTGAGCCTCAGGGCGGCAGGGCAGGGGCTCAGCACCTTGATGACCTCTTTCATCCCTTATGATTTCATGGAGGGAGCGCGCGTCGCCTCTTCGCTGCTCGATCCCTACCTGACCGTTGACCACGGGGCCGTTGAAAATTGCGTATCCCATCCCGAGGCACACGACAAGGCACGGCGCGCTACGGCGAAAGCCTTCCAACGCTCTCGAGAGGCGATGTTGAGCGGGAACTTTGACATCGTCATCCTGAACGGCATTCTCGATCTGGTGGCCCGGCAGTTCTTCTCTCTCGAGGAGATCCTGGGCCTCCTGGAAGAAAAACCGACAACCGTGGAACTCGTCCTCTCAGGCTTCAAGGCGAGCGAGCAGATCATTAAAAAAGCCGACTTGGTCACAGAAATGGTGGTGAGCAAACCCGGGGGTTCCTTTAGCGGAAAAGATCCCGGCCAGGGCCATGGGGCCATCGATGTCGTCACCGGGAGAGGGAAAGGGAAAACCACGTACTGTCTCGGAAAAGCGCTGCTCGTCTCCTGCCTCCAGATCCCCACCCTTGTGTTTCAGGTGATCAAGTCGCCTTCGCCCTACGGCGAGATCCGGGCGATACGGAGGCTGCCTCACCTGACGATCAAAACCATGGGCCGAGGTTTTCTGAACGTCCACGCCGCAGGCCTGGAGAAAAAGCATATCGTCGCTGCCAGGCAGGCGTGGCAGCTTCTGCGCAGGGAGATCTATTCCCTGGAATACGGCCTTGTGGTGCTGGATGAGATCAACATCGCGACCTATTACGGCCTGATCGGCGGGGAGAGGGTCCTGGAAATGCTTTTTTCCAAGCCCCCTGAAGTGGATCTCATTCTGACCGGCAGAAACGCTCACCCGGAAGTGATGAAGGCCGCCTCTTCGGTGATCGAGATGAGGGAGATCAAACATCCATTTGCCAAGGGCATCCAGGCAAGAAAAGGCATTGAGTATTGAGGGGAAGAACGTTTGAAGGAGACGCCTCGTGATACCGTTGCCTGCGTCTCCAAGAAGGAGGAGAGAGATTAGGATCTACACGGGCACAGGGGATTACGGAAAGACGAGCCTCTTCAGCGGCGAGCGGGTCAGCAAGAGGGAGGAGAGGGTGGAAGCCCTCGGGGACGTGGACGAACTTGGCGCGGTTCTCGGCATGCTCGCCTCCATGCTGCCGGAGGAAGACTCCAGGTCTTTTGAGGAGATCGAAAGGATTCAGCGTGTCCTTTTCAAGGCGGGCGCCCTTCTCGCCACGACGCCCGATTCTCCGTCTTTCGCGCTCCTGGAGGCGATCCTTGAAGAGGACATCCGGTTCCTGGAGGCAGCCATCGACCGGATGGATGACGAACTGCCCGAGCTGAAGCTCTTCATCCTTCCCGGAGGCCATGCATTCGCGGCGTGGGCCCACATGGCCCGGACGGTATGCCGGAGGGCAGAGCGGCACGGGGTGCATCTTTTCGAACAGATGGTATCCGGGGAACAGAAGGAGAAGATCAGGGGAGTCGTCGTTTTTCTGAATCGGCTCTCCGACTATCTCTTCGTTCTTGCCCGGCATTTCAATCGGGTGCACGGGGTGGAGGAAAGGGTCTGGAGCAGATGAAGGCGGTCCAGCCAGGTCGGCGCCCGGGTGCCGAACTTCATGCAACGTTGCTGAACAGGCATTGGCTTTCGAGCACGGCCTTTGAGATCGAGCTCACCAAACCGCGGTTGTTCGATTTCATCCCCGGACAGCGGATAGCCGTTTCCCACAGAGGCAAAGAAAGGGATTATTCCCTCATCTCGGCGCCTGCGGATAAATCCCTCGGCCTATGCGTGAAACGTGTGGAGGAGGGGGTCGTCTCTCCTTTCCTCGCCGAGGCAGAGGCTGGGACCCCCCTCTACTTCACGGGCCCCCACGGGTATTTCACGTTTAAGCCCTCTCAAAGACATCCGGTCTTTGTCGCCACCGGAACAGGGATCGCCCCGTTTCTCTCGATGGCCCGTTCCGGCGTGAAGGGGTTCACCCTGCTTCACGGGGTTCGCGATCCTTCAGAGCTTTATTACGAGCCGTACTTGCGCTCCGCCTCAGGACGCTACATTCCCTGTGTCACCCAGAGGGGCGGGGAAAAAGACCTGTTCCCGGGAAGGGTGACTCAGGCCCTTGAAGAGAGGATGCTGCGGAAACCCTATGATTTCTACCTGAGCGGCAGGCGGGAAATGATCAGGGATGTGGTCTTCCTTGTTGACGATCTTTTCCCCGGCTCCCTTGTCTACCTCGAATCCTTCACCTGACCCCTCTTTTCTTGCCTTCAATTCCGCGACTCATGTTTTTTGCAGGCGCTCGGAGTGGGTGTAGACATTCATCCGCCCTGCCCTCAGGTAGCCGATGAGGGTCAGGCCACGGTCATGGGCAAGCTGGACCGCCAGGGAGGTGGGTGCTGAGACGGTGGCGGCCACGGGAATGCCCAAACGAATCGCTTTGGCCGCCATCTCGTAGCTTGCCCTGCCCGTGGTCACGAGAATCTTGTCCTTCAAAGGGATCCGGCGCATGAGACAATACCCGGCCGCCTTGTCAACCGCATTGTGCCGGCCGATGTCTTCGGCGAGATGAAGAGGCCTGCCCGTGGCGTCGAAGACGGCTGCGGCGTGCGTGCCCCCGGCATGGCGATAAACCTCTTGAAGGGAACGCATGGCTTTGGAGAGGGGCAGGATGACCTCGGGATCAACCAAAAACCCCTGTCCGAGATGGGGCAGGCTCTCGCTCAAGGCCGACACATCCGCCGCGCCGCATCCGGAACGTATCAGCCGGACAACATCGGGCTGGCCGGTGTAGGTGAAGCCTCCTTCCCTCACCTGCATCTCAATTCGGTTCCGGGAGCCGAAGTCCGTTTGCTCCTCTCCAGGAGCGGGTAATCCCTGGCCGCAATGGTGAACGAGAAGAATATCGTTAGCCCCTCGCACATAGCCTTCGGAGACGCAGAATCCGACAGCGAGCTCTTTTTCCCCTCCGGGCAAACGCATCAGAACAGCGAGCCTTTGTCCGTT
>JAGUZM010000120.1 GCA_020060805.1 Deltaproteobacteria bacterium
ACTCTAGTCATCGACGACCATCATCATTTGCCTCGATACACAGCGGATATCATCCTGAATCAGAATATCGGCGCCGAGTCAACACCCTACCCTTGCGAAAGCGACACCGTGATGCTGCTGGGGACATCCTATGCTCTCTTGAGAAACGAGTTTCTGTCCCAGGAGCCTGGAGATCGGGCACTGAACCGCGCAGCGCGACGAGTACTGGTCAGCCTTGGGGGTGCAGATCTGGACAATGTGACCCTTAAGGTCGTCCAAGCTCTTGGTCAACTCAAGTCTCTTCATTTGGAGGTGACCATCGTCCTTGGGCCGGTCAACTCCAATAGGAAGATTATTCAGAGTGAGCTTGAAAACCACTCCCTTGAATACCAAGTGCTCAGCGGAGTCGACGACATGTCGCCCTTATTGCGGTGGGCCGACCTTGCAGTTTCAGCAGGGGGAAGTTCTTGTTGGGAACTGGCGTTTATGGGGGTCCCCTTCCTGGTGATTGTTCTCGCAAAGAACCAAGAAGCGATTGCCCGCGGGCTTGGGGAAGCAAATGCTGCCACCGACTGCGGATGGTTTCACCAGTTGTCTGTGAGGAGGCTTGCGGGAGAGCTCAAAAGAATAATTTTGGACGACAGACGCCGGGAAACGCAATCGAAAAGGGGGCGGCAACTTGTAGACGGGCTAGGGAGAGAACGCGTTTTGGATAAGATGGAAACGATTTGAAATGAGAGTGCTGGTCCTTGGAAATATACCCTCCCCACTGACATCCATTCTTGATGAGAACCGTTGCCAAGTGGTTGAGTTCTCGGATCCTGTTGATGTTGAAATCCTCAAAAAGCATCGTGTCGAATTCGCCGTCAGCTACCGATACCGCCACCTGGTAAAGGAGGCGGTGATCGAGTGCTTAAGGGGGCGTATCATCAACCTTCATATTTCCCTGCTGCCCTGGAATCGGGGAGCAGATCCTAATCTCTGGAGTTTCCTTGAAGACACTCCGAAAGGCGTGACGATTCACTATATCGACCGGGGGTTGGACACCGGAGATATTGTAGCACAGAGGGAAGTCACTTTTGATCAAGGGGAAGCAACACTCGCGACTACTTATGAGAGGCTGAACAAAGAGATCATCGAGCTTTTCAGGGAGCAATGGCCACTGGTCATGAGGGGTCAAGCTTCCAGGGTGCCGCAACCTGCCGGAGGCACGTTCCATCGGTCGAGAGACAAAGAGAGGTATGTTCCTCTCCTTGCCGGTAAGGGCTGGGAAACTCCGGTCGAAGAGCTCATTGGAAGAGGCAGGGAGGGATCGAGGGAGACAATGAATGCAACTCGAGATTAATGACAAACGAATCGGGACGGGCAGTTCAACCTATATCGTCGCCGAGATGTCGGCGAACCACCATCAGAGTTTTGAGCAAGCCGTCAAGATTATTCAGGCGGCCAAAGAGGCGGGCGCGGATGCCGTGAAGCTCCAAACCTATACACCGGATACGCTAACCATTGATTGTCGTGCAGAGTATTTTCAGGTCAAGGGAACCCTTTGGAATGGAAAGACCCTCTACGATCTCTATGCCGAAGCCTACACTCCCTGGGAATGGCAACCGAAACTCAAAAAGATAGCGGATGGCCTGGGATTAGATCTTTTTTCCACTCCCTTTGATGCGACCTCCGTAGAATTCCTGGAGGAGATGGGGGTCCCCGCTTATAAGATCGCTTCCTTTGAATTGGTGGACCTGGCCCTGATCCGAAAGGTGGCAAAGACGGGAAAGCCTGTGATCCTGTCAACAGGAATGGCCAGTTTGCAGGAGATCCAAGAGGCCGTGAAGACAGCGAAGCAGGCTGGCGCCACCCAGATCGCCCTGCTGAAATGCACCAGTGCTTATCCAGCTCCTCCAGAAGAAATGAATCTGCTCACGATCCCCCACCTCTCCAAGGTCTTTGGCCTTCCCTGCGGACTCTCTGACCATACCCTCGGGATTGCGGCACCGGTGGCAGCGGTTGCCTTAGGGGCCTGTATCATCGAGAAACACATCACCCTCTCTAGAGATATATCCGGTCCCGACAGTGCGTTTTCCCTTGAGGCACCCGAGTTTAAGGAAATGGTGGAGACCGTTCGAGCTGCGGAGAAAGCCCTTGGAAAAATCAACTTTGAGCTGACCGGAAAGGAGAAGGAGAGCATGGTTTTTCGCCGATCCCTATTCATCGTAAAGGATATGAAGGAAGGGGACCTTTTTACAGAAGACAATGTGCGGGCCATCCGACCGGGGTACGGTTTGGCACCGAGGTTTCTTGAGGATGTTTTGGGGCGAAGGGCTTTGAGAGGGATCCAGCGCGGGACACCCTTGACCTGGGAGTTGGTCCGTTAGAGGCAGGACAAGCCTACGTCAAAAGATCATTATTGCGCAACGACTTTCCAGACGAAGAAAGGGGCAAGGTCCTTTGGGGACGACTATGCGGATCGGAACGAATACTCTGACGAGAAAATGGGACAGGGTACGAAGGCTTTCCGTCGGATCTTCATGCGGTTAAACATAGAATCCGTTCTCGATGTGGGGAGCAGCATCGGACTGAACTTGCACTTTATTGACGCGATTTTTGAAGGCCGCCTGAAGCTCTATGCCGTGGACCCGAATCGCAAAGCCTTTGACAGGCTGCTATCACTGAGACGGATCAAAATAACAAAGGCCTGGAACTGCGATGTCTTCAGGCTTCCGCTGCCGGACCTCTCCATTGACCTTGTCTTTACCTCTGGGGTCCTCATCCATATTGCACCCGAGGACCTCGGTCGCGCCACGGATGAGATCGTTCGAGTCGCTCGACGCTAGGTGCTTTGCATCGAGTACTTCTCCCATACCCCTACCGAGATACCGTACCGTGGCCAGACAGGACTGCTTTTCAAAAGGGGCTTTGGGGATTTCTATGCGGAGCGGTTCCCACACCTCAAATGTGTGAAGTATGGTTCTTTCTGGCAAAGAGAGTTTCCAATCTTTGACAATTTGAACTGGTGGCTTTTTGAAAAATGAACGGACCCCCAGCTCCACGCAACACCTCCTATCGCGCGGCCCTTGCAGGGCTCGGAAGAATCGCCTGGCGCTTTGATCAATTCCATCCTTCCGAGAAACCCGCATTGAGCCATGCCCTCGCGTATGTTCACAACCCACAAACCACGATAGTTGGCGGATCATCACCTGAAGCGGATGATCGCCTCGCCTTTGAAAAAGCGTTCAAGGTGCCGGCCTACCATGGAATGGAAGAGATGATCGATCGGCTCTCACCGGACATCGTCAGCATCTGCTCACCTGCAACCTTTCATTTTGAACAGACGAAGATCTGCTTGAAGAGAGGGATCCGGATGATTTGGCTTGAAAAACCACCGGCCAGTTCCCTCTCAGAATTAGATGACTTGATCGAGTTGGAGAAGAGGGGCCAGGGGAAGAGCAGGGTGCTGGTCAACTACCATAGGCGGTACATGGAATGCTATAGAGAACTTCAGTCTGTGTATCGCAAGGAGGTTTTAGGAAAATGCCGCTTCATTCACGTGACCTATTCCAAGGGGCTTGAGGCGAACGGTTCGCACATGCTGGACATTCTCTTTTCCCTGATGGGCGGAGATCGCCCTTATAGCCTCAAATGGGTTGATGCTCCTCGCTCATCCGAAAACCCATCTTTTGGTCTCTCCTTTGAAGAAGGCCCTGGGGCGATAGTTTCTGGTATTGACCTCCCCTATCACTGTGTCGACATCTCTTTGACGTGCGATCAGGGCCGTATATCGATTTTACACGGAGGGATGACGATCCGTTTGGAGGAGAAGGTCGAGCACGAGCTCTTCCCGGGTTTCTACAGGCTCAAAGAGAGTCCTTCTGATCTTCTCGGCAGCGGGGGTTTTGGATTCTCTATGGAGGAGGCCCTGAAGGATCTCATCGATTCCTTTGAAAACGGCTGTGAACCGCAAAGCAGCCTCCCCAGCTCCAGGAGCGCGCAGGCTCTGATAGAACAGCTCAGGCAAGAGTGGAGGAAGACGTGAGCGTGCTTTTCGCCTCAGGGGATGTTGGGGGAGCGCGAGCGCTTTTACCGGTGATCGAGTGTTGCAGGGCACATGGGATGTCTACTTTGGTGCTGGACCATGGTCGTCTGTCAACGGAGGCGTCTCTCGCTTGGGAGAGGATTTCCTCTGAGGAACTCTCCACCGAAGAGCAGACGCTAAAGAGGTTTAAGGAGAAAGGCGTGAGGGCCCTGGTCTTTGCCACCAGTGTCAAAGATACGTTAGCCCTCACCTTGGCAAGACGGGCCAAAGGGTTCGGCCTCCCAGTCTTTCACCTTTTGGACAACTGGACGGCGTACCGTGAGCGTATGGAAACGGACGGGCTCCCTACGTTTTCACCAGATCACTATATTGTGATGGATGGAATAGCCCACCGGGAGGCTGTGGAATCCGGCATCCATCCGTCGACCTTGAGGATAGCGGGGCATCCCGCTCTATCCACCCTGTTAAGGGAGTACCATCGGTGGGAGCGAAAATCTAAGAAAGGGATGTTAAAAAGGTATGCACCGACTCGCAAGAGGAGGTTAATCGCCTTTGTCTCGGAACCCGTCAAACACGATCAGGGCGTTGATCCTGAATCTCCGGCCTTCAGGGGATATACGGAAAGGAGTGTTCTGCAAATCTTGTGTGAAGCCCTGCAGCCTTTTTCAGAGCGAGTGAAAATGGCCGTCCTCTGCCACCCTCGAGAGGAAAGGGACGGGTTGCTGACCTGCTGGAATGAAAACAGAGGACTCTTGAAAGGGGGTCTCCTGGGGCTGGACAAAGGGAGAGAGGGAGTCTTCCTCTCCGATGCGATCGCGGGGATGGCTTCTGTTCTTTTGTACGAGGCCTGGCTCCTGGGCAAACCGGTCCTGAGCCTTCAACCCGGCGTGCGGCAAAAGGCCCTTAGAAACCTTGAGGAACGAGAAGGCGTCACCTTTGTCGACTCTTATGCGGGGGTCTGCGCATCCGTCGCCCAATGGGCCTTGGACTTGCTGGATGGGAAAAAACGAGGGATACGCCCGGAGATGGCCTTGCACGAGAAGGCACCGGAAAGGGTGTACGAACTCATACGGGAGCACCTAAGAGAAGGAGAAGGAAGAAAATGACGGGTGTCGCTGTCATTCCGGCACGAGGGGGGAGCCGTCGCATCCCGGACAAAAACATCAAGCCTTTTGCAGGTAAGCCGATGATCTCTTATGCCATCGCCGCAGCGAAGGCTTCCGGGGTTTTCGACTCAATCATCGTCACAACGGATTCTGAGAAAATAGCATCGATCGCGAAGGAGTACGGGGCAGACGTTCCTTTCATGCGGCCCAAGGACCTTTCGGATGACCACACCCCCACCGCTCCAGTCATCGTTCACGCCCTGAAATGGCTTCGGGATCGGGGTCGCTCGCCGGAATATGCCTGCTGCATCTATGCCACGGCTCTGTTCGTCAGGCCTGAATTTATCAGGAAGGGTTATGAAATCCTGATCGGAAAGGGAGTTTCATCGGCCTTTTCCGTGACTACCTTCCCCTTTCCGATCTTTCGTGCCCTCAAAATCAATGCAAGGGGCAGCCTGGAGATGTTCTGGCCGGAGTACGAGCTCACGCGGCATCAGGATTTACCGGAGGCCTATCATGACGCCGGACAGTTCTACTGGTTAAGGGTCGAATCCTTTCTTAAGAGCGAGAGGCTATACTCGCCCGATGCGATGCCTGTCTTGCTTCCCCGTTACATGGTTCAAGACATCGATACCCCGGAGGATTGGGAGAGCGCGGAGCGGATGTACGGAATTCTCCAGTCGGGGGGAAATGCGGTCTCTGAGAAGGAGAGGCTATGAAGCTGGCGATTCGCGGCGGAGCGCCGATCCGCAAGAAACCGTTTCCGCCTTACAAGACGATCGGTAAAGAAGAAAAAAGGGCCGTAATGGAAGTGCTCGACAGCGGCGTCCTGTCGAATTATCTCGGCACGTGGTCCGAGGAGTTTTATGGTGGTCCCCGGGTACGAAAGCTCGAACGAGAGTGGGCGGATTATTTCGGGGTCAAACATGCCGTGAGTGTAAACTCCGCCACCTCCGGACTTTATGCCGCAGTGGGTGCCGCCGGTGCGGGCCCCGGCGATGAAGTCATTGTGTCTCCTTATTCCATGAGCGCATCAGCCACAGGAGCTCTGGTCTACGGGGCGATTCCGGTTTTCGCGGACATCGGTGATGACATTTTCTGCATCACCCCACAATCCATCCGAAACTGTATTACACCATATACCAAGGCGATTATCGTGGTTGATCTGTTCGGCCATCCTGCGGATATGGATGAGATCATGGAGATAGCAACGACCCATCATCTTCTGGTCATCGAGGATGCCGCCCAAGCCCCGGGGGCTCTCTATCGAGGTCGCTTTGCCGGCACTTTGGCTCATATGGGCGTTTTCAGTCTAAACTACCATAAAACGATTCACTGCGGAGAGGGAGGGGTCGTGGTGACGAACGATGATCGTCTGGCGGAGCGCCTTCAACTGATCCGCAACCACGGGGAGGTTGTTGTCAAGGACAAGGGGACTGAAGACCTTGTGAATCTGATCGGTTTCAACTACCGAATGACGGAAATAGAGGCGGCGATCGGGAGGGAACAGCTAAGAAAACTGGAAAGACTGCTCGTCCCGCGGATTGAGGCCGCCGACTATCTTTCGGAGCGGTTGAGAAGCCTGCCGGGCATTATCCCTCCTGTCGTTCGACCCGATGTGCGGCACGGCTACTACGTCTATGCCTTGCGGTATGACACCGATAGGATCGGTATCCCAAGAGGCCAATTTGTCTCCGCCTTAAAGGCTGAAGGAATTCCGATGGTCGAAGGCTATGTGGAGCCGATTTATCTTGAACCGGCTTACCAATGGCGCGTCGGATTCGGGCGAGACGGCTTTCCCTTCACCTTCCCATCCTATAGGGGACAGGTGAACTATGATCGCGGCCTCTGCCAGGTAACAGAAAGAATGCATTACCGTGAGCTGATGTATACCAACGTCTGCCATGCCGGAGTAGAAGAGTGCGACCTCAGAGATGTGGTCGATGCGTTCATCAAGGTTTTTGAAAATATTGATGAGCTGAAAGGATGACGACACCTGGGGAATGAAAACCATAACGTTGTGTAAGCAATGCGTGAATCCAAGTACGAGACCCAATGTTTCTTATGATGAACAAGGGGTTTGCCTTGTTTGCCGCTTTGAGGAGCAGAATCGGGAAGGAACGATTGATTGGGAAGCGAGAAGAAGAGAGGTTGAGGAGATCATCGAGTGGGGCAGAAACAACAGCAAGAGTTCCTATGACTGCATTGTCACGGTCAGCGGAGGAAAGGACAGTACCAGGCAAGCCATGTTCGCCCGTGATGAATTGAAAGTGAAGCCTCTTCTCGTCAGCTGTGTCTACCCTCCCGAACAACTTCATGAACGGGGCGCCCATAACCTGGCGAATCTGGTCTCTCTGGGTTTTGACACGCTGAGCGTCAGTTTGAATCCCCAAGTATGGAAGAAAATGATGCTCCAGGGGTTTCTAAAGTTCGGGAATTGGTGCAAATCAACGGAAATGGCGCTTTATGCTATCCCCATTCATGCGGCTATTGCCTATAAAATCCCACTCATTTTCTTGGGAGAAAATCCTGCTTGGACGATAGGGGAGAAACACGGTCATCTGGACAGTGATGCATCGAAGATGAAGTACTGCCACACCCTCCAGGGTGGGGATCCGAGGCCTCTCATGACGGAAGAAATTACCCCTCGGGATGTTCATTTTTATCGGTACCCATCGGACGAGGACATAGACTATGCCAAACTTCGGATTGTCTATCTGGGTTACTACATTAACGATTGGGCCGGTCATAAAAACGCTGAATTTTCCATTAAACATGGTTTAGAAACCCGCACCGATCCACCAGAGAAGATAGGGGATCTCTGGGGCTTCAGTGCGCTGGATGAAGACTTTAGGATTGTCAACCAGATGCTCAAGTATCTTAAATTCGGTTTTGGCCATGTAACGGATCAGGTCTGTGAAGCGATCACCCATGGCCTGATGGAAAGAGACCAAGGCATCCAATTGATAAGGAAGTTCGACGGAAAATGTGATCCCTCGTATGTTGAAAGGTTCTATAGATACCTGGGGATTTCGGAGGAAAAATTCTGGGAGATTGCAGAGTCCTTCAGAAATCTGGATATCTGGCGGAAAGACGAAAAGGGTGAGTGGAAATTGAATGTCGATTACGCTTGAAGAAACGCATGACCGCAAAAGCCATACTCATCATCAATTATGGAATGGGTAATATCGGCTCGGTCGCCAACGCCCTTGGTTCCCTTGGAGCCAAATACGTTGTATCGGATAGAGCCCGAGACCTGCGGGACAGCAGGGCTCTGATTCTTCCAGGCGTGGGAGCCTTTGGGGCTGCGATGGAGAATTTGAGAAAATTGGATCTCGTCAACGAGCTCACGGAGCAGGTCCTGATTCATGGCAAACCCATTTTGGGAATTTGCCTTGGGATGCAACTCCTGGCAAAGGATTCGGTAGAACAAGGATTTTTCACCGGTCTAGGATGGATTGACGGCCACGTCCGAGCCATGGACCCTTCAGACGGCCTTCGCATTCCCCATGTGGGCTGGAACTCCGTCGCCGTGTCACAAAGAATCCCGCTTTTCGAAAGAATTGAGGAGGGGTCCCATTTCTACTTCGATCACGGGTTTCATTTCGAATCCAAAGAACCCATCGTTTCAGCAACTTGTGAGTATGGACGAACCTATGTTGCCGCTATACAAAAAGAAAACATTTTTGCTACGCAGTTTCATCCGGAAAAGAGCCAGAGAAACGGCTTGAAGCTTCTAAGAAATTTTCTTAATGCCTGCCGGTCATAGGCAAAAGGAAGTCGCCCTGTGTTGAAGACAAGGATCATCGGCGTTCTGGTGGTGAAAGGAGGCACCGTCGTCCAAAGCGTCCGCTTCCATCGGTATCTCCCGGTGGGAGCCGCCCCCATTTCCGTGGAGTACCTGAATCGCTGGGGCATTGATGAAATCGTTATTCTAGATATTGATGCGACTCCGATGTCAAGGCCTCCCGACTATGAGAAAATCCAGGAATGCTCAAGATATTGCCAGGTGCCGCTTGCCGTGGGGGGAGGCATCCGGAGCGTCTCCCACATTGAAAAACTTATCCGCTCGGGGGCCGACAAAGTCGTCATCAATAGCGCGGCGGTGACCAACCCCCGCCTGATGACCGAAGGGACAAAGCTCTTCGGGAACCAGTGTATGATTGCTTCCATTGATGCAAAGTGTGTTGGAGACAGGGAATATGAGGTCTTTATCCATTCGGGAAAAGTATCGACAGGGTATTCTCCACGCGATTTCGCAAGAATTGCGGAGCAACACGGAGCAGGGGAGATACTGCTGAATTCTATTGATCGAGACGGATCCAAATTGGGATACGATCTGGAGCTGATTCGACAAGTGGTCGACGCCGTGAATATTCCCATGATTGTCTGTGGAGGGGTGAGCCATCCCAGGCACTTCCTGGAACCCATGGATCTCGGAGTCTCAGCTGTAGCAGCAGCAAACTTCTTTCATTATACGGAACACAGTGTGATCGTCGCAAAGGGATTTCTCGCTCGGGGGGCTCGCAGGCTGCGGTCTGACATGTACACCACTTACGAGGGTCATGACTTCGACGAGAATGGACGAGCCTCGAAGGTCAGCGACTCAATCCTCGAAGGACTCCGCTTCGAATATATCCCTGAAGAAGTGATATGAAATACTGCAGCCGTTGCCTTTATCCCGCCAACCACCCCCTGAACATTACCTTTGACGAACAGGGTGTCTGTAGCGGGTGTCGTGTTCACGAGGAAAAGGATGTCTTGGATTGGGGGGAGCGGAGGGAGAAGCTCCAGAAAATCTTTAATGAATTCAGAACAAGGTCAAGAACCATTCATGACTGCATCGTTCCCGTCAGCGGCGCAAGGGATTCCTACTTCATTATTCACACGGTAAAAAACGTCTTCAATATGCACCCCCTGTTGGTGACCTACAATAAGCATTACAATACGAACGTAGGCATCAGGAATCTCGCCTACCTGAAAACCCTCTTCGGTTGCGACAATATGATGATGACGGTAAGCCCGGAAAGGGTGAAGCGAATCACGCGGGAAACTTTAAGGAAAAGGGGGAGCATGTACTGGCATTGCCTTGCGGGTCAGACTGTTTTTCCCGTACAAATCGCGGTGAAATTCAGAATCCCCCTCATCGTTTGGGGGGCACACCAAGGGGTCGATCAAGTCGGCATGTTTTCCCATCTGGATGAAGTGGAGATGACGAGGAAATACAGAAAGGAGCACGACCTCATGGGCCTTGAGGCAGAGGATCTTGTCCGGGATGCAGAGGACCTGACCATCGAGGATGTGGAGCCTTATGTCTATCCACACGATAAGGAGCTCGAAGTCGTCGGAGTTAGGGGCATCTATTTAAACAATTACATCCGGTGGGATTCAAAAGCGCAGCATGAGCTGATGATCAGGCTATACCAATATGAAACCCTGGAGCAGCAGCGCACGTTCGATACCTATAATGATGTGGACTGTTTCCATTATTCGGGGATTCACGACTTTATCAAATTTCTGAAATGGGGCTACGGTAAGGTGACGGATCATGCTTCCCGAGAGATAAGGTTGAAAAGGATGACCCGGGAGGAGGGGATCGACATGGCGAGAAGGTACCAGCATGTCCAACCGAAGGACTTACCCCTGTTCCTGGAATGGATGGGGATGAGGGAAGAGGAATTTTGGGGCCACATTGATGCGTACCGGGATCCGCGCATCTGGCGCTACAGGCGGGGTGAATGGGAACTCCGGGACTCTATTCTCAACCATCAACAGGATGAAGGGGTTGAGGAGGTCCGTCTGGAAAAGAAAGCGGGCTGTCGTTTCATCATTACGCCATCGAAGAAACCAGAGGATGGCGAGGAAAATTACCTCCTCATGGGCAGAGGATGGGTGGATTAGAGGAGAATCGGCAGGTTAGATGGATTCGGCCGAAAAGAAGGAAGCGGTAGCATGATGGCTCCTGGCGAAACGATCGAGAGTGATCGTCTGAAGATTGTCCCTTTTTCGGAGGAATATCTCACCCCTAGCTACGTCGGTTGGCTGAACGATCCTGAAGTTGTCCGCTTCAGCGAGCAACGACACCATGTCCACACCTTAGAGTCATGTCGAGAATACATGAAGTCCTTCTTTGGGACGGCCAACCACTTCTGGGCGGTCGTTACCAAAGATAATGAATTGGGGCATATCGGCAACATCAATGCCTACGTGGATGTCTATAATTCCGTTGCGGATCTGGGCATCCTCATCGGAGAGAGGAGAGCATGGCGACAAGGCTACGGTTCTGAAGCCTGGAACGCCGTCTGCGGTTACCTCCTGAAGGAGCTGAGGATCCGCAAAATTACGGCTGGTACGCTGTCGGTCAACACGGCCATGTTGAGGGTTATGCGACGTGCAGGCATGATGGAGGACGGTCGCCGGATTCGCCATAGGCTCTATGAGGGTTCCGAGACAGATGTTGTTTATGCGTCCCTCTTTCGTTCGTCGACAGGCAAAGATTGAGAGCTAAGGAAACCATTCAGGGTATTGTGGGTCTGACAAAGACTTTAGGTGGGGGATTGGCCCCAAGCGCTTTGGTTGGGATGTTTCGGCTAGCAAAGCTTAGGGCAAAAACCGAGCGCATGCTCTCAGCCCTCTCAACGTCCAATGAAGGGGAATTCCATGGGAATGTCCTGGTGGATGCAACATGGGACAATCCGAACTATTGGATTCGTTACGCACTCCTTCGCTCTGCCTTGGGTCTCAGTCATGGAAAAGAGATCGGGATGCTTGGACCATTTCGTGCTCCCTATTGCCGAAAAACCCTCCAGCGGTTCGGTATTGAGGATATGGTGAAGGTCACGGATTTGTGTGGGGATAAAGCGCTGCGCCAGAAGGAGGCAGAAGGCCTGTTATCTTCTACGAGAAGGCCGGACCATATTCTGCAATGGAAACTGCCCGAAGGCGTTCCTGCGGACATCGTCTATGATGGAATTCTCAAGCGACAACGAAGGGCGTCCGTCGACTTGGAGGACCCTCATTTGGTGGGGTATGTCACAGAGGCATTAGCCGCCATAGAAGCTTCGCGGCGTCTGGTGGAGTCACAACCCTACGACCTGATGATCTTAAGTCACGGCATCAACTTTCAATTGGGCTCGCTGGCGTGGATCGCTCTGAGCAAGGGCATACCGGTCATTCTGCTTTATGGTGATTTCGGGGTGTCGCGGTTTGCCAAGCTCTCGAGAGTGGCGGAATTCTACGATTGGACAAATCGACCGACGGGCGACGATATTGCGGCGCTTTCGGCTGAACAGTCTCGGGCGATGGCCGAGGCGGGAATGGCGTATTTGAAAAAGCGCTTTGTGGGTCAGACAGGAGATTTGGGGGCAACCTTCGCCTATAAAAGACCGCAGGAAATAGTTGATCGATTCTCCCTGAGGGCGAGACTTGGCTGGGATTCATCGAAGCCCGTGATTGCCGTGTATGCATCGACGTGGTTCGATTTACCCCATGCGCTTGGAATGACCCACTTTCGTGATGTTCTCGACTGGGTTGTGGCGACGGTGGAGAGGGCCGTTCGGAATCCGCGGGTGAACTGGTTATTCAAAGCCCACCCCTGCGATGACTGGTACGGGGGGATCACCCTGAAAGATCTGATGCCGAAAATTTCTTGCTCCCATATCCGGCTGGCGGACAAGGCCTGGAACGGTTCTGCCATGATCGAATGCCTGGATGGCCTGGTCACCTACCATGGGACCGCCGGCATTGAGTTCGCCGCCATGGGCAAACCCGTCCTGCTGGCCGATCGGGGTTGGTACCACGACGTCGGGTGCGCCAAGTGGCCGAAATCCCGCCAGGAATATCTGGACGCGCTGGCCTCGGAATGGTGGACCGAATTGGATCTCCATAAGACAGCGAGAGTGGCGCAGATTTTTGCAGGGTGGTACTTTGGCCGCCCCGAATGGCAGAGAGATTTTCTGCTGGAGGACGATTCGATGCAGTGGGCCATTTATGAGAAGATCCCGGATCTCATCGAGAGAAACAGGAACGTGATCTCCAAGGAGATTGAAACGATTCGGGAGTGGTATCGGTCAGGACATCCCCATTATCACGCATTTAAAATGGTCCAATCCGATCGATGGATCTCTTGATCATGGCGAAGAATCCTGACGCTAAAATGTCTTTTTTCAGTCTCCTGGGATCCGGATTAGGGCTGTTGACACGCCGGGAGAAGCTGGGAGCGCTGGTCCTGGCCGTGGTCATGGTGATTGTGAACTGGTTGGCCATGGGAGCCGTGGTGGCGGCTCTGTTGGTGATCGGTGCAATCGTTCAACCGGAGTTTCTGACAAACAACCGCTATTTCATCGCCTTTAACGATGCCTTTGGCCCTTTCTCATTTGAAAAATCTGTGGGCTTGATGGCGTCTGCCACCATTATTATTGTCATCCTCAGCACCAGTGGAGAATGGCTTTTGGAGTTTTCCCTCAACAGGTTTGGTGCTCGCTGTCAGAGCCGATTAGCCAGTCATTTGATGGAAAGATGTGTCTATGCACCTTATAGCTGGTATCTGACTCGGAACTCTACCGCGCTGGCAAGGTTCCTTTATGACGATGTGGCTGTATGGAGCCGAAGTTTCATCCAGAGGAGCCTGTCCATCGCGGACAATGTGATTAAGGCGATCGTCGTGACCATCGTTGTCCTAAGG
>JAGUZM010000020.1 GCA_020060805.1 Deltaproteobacteria bacterium
CATGATCGTGTGGCACAGTGTGCAGGACTCCGTCAACGAACAGAGTATCGATGTAGACCCGAATGTCATGATGGTCGAAGGGCAGATCAATCGGCCCCTCAATCGTCAAACCATAAGGTTTCCCGTATTCACGAATCTCCGACGTCTTCTTAGCCGCCATACGGTCGAGAAAGATCGGCCACCGCTCCTGGAGGAATGTGAAAAACGTTTCCCGATCCGTTACCAGCCTCTCAATCGGCCAGGCGTCAAAGTGGGCGCTCTGGCGCAAGAGTTGGATGAACCGCTCATCAAGCACCGGCGGGATGCGCTGGCCGCGATAATGACGTCGCAGAAGCACGCGCAATAGGTCTGTTGGCTGTTTGATCAACTCCGGGGCGATCTCAAACACGTGCCGAAGTATGAACTCCTTGGTCGCGTTATCGCCTAACTGACCGGGGGCATGTCTTCGCTGAGCCTCATACAAGGCGTCGAGGTCCCCTCGGTCCAGCAAGGTCACAACCGGATAGCTGAGATTCGGGAAGATATCGCCCAGATTGAAGGAGAGCCTGCGACCGGCTTGAAGAAGATCGTAAGGCAACGCACCGAGGTCGCTTGCTTGGGAGCGCAATATGACAACGAGGTCCGTGTGCTCGCCGCGGTCCCAGCGGGAGCGAAACTTGGATTCATAGGCGTAGCGGAAAGCGATGTGGTCTTCAAACGGGATTAGCTCGAATCCACGATCCCGGATTCCTTCGAGAATCCCTTCCTCGAGTAAAAGCCCATCGGGGTCTGCCACTAAGGTGAGCCTGGCAACCTTTGGAGTGAATTCCTTGAGGATTTGATCCCGCCAGCTACTCATGGCTATCGCCCTCCACCCGAATCACAAGCAGCGGCACCATCTCGGGCAAGACATGCTCCTTCTGGTCAAGCTGATCCAGGAAGTTTCGCTCCTCTTTGGCTAGTAGGGCCAAACGATAGTTGCGGACTTGGGGCAGACCGATGCGCTCGATGGTCTTTCGGCGGGCGACGAAGGAATAATTGGCCTTCTCGCGCTCGTGTTCAATGCGGGCACGGTGCTCTTGCACGAGCGCTTCGTAGATAGGTCTTCCATGTTCTTCCGCTGCGCTCTGCAACTTCTCAAAAGCGACCTGAGAGACTGAAGTCTCCAGAACAGACCGGAGGTGAGTGCCTGCCGCTAGGAGCTGGTCCCAGACGTGCCTGGCCGTCGGCATGTAGAACATGCCGTTGTCAGCCAGGAAGAGAGGCATGATCCTTCGGCGATTCCACTCCATGGCGGCGATGCCGATCCGCCATAGCGACCATATACCCTTGATTTCATCGGAGATACCGGGAATGGACACCACAGGGACCGGCTGACATGGTGCAAAATGGGGAAGACGCATGGTCAGCCCTCGGACCTTCGGGTCCTCCAGCGTGAGGTGCCGAGCAGTTGGAAATCTCTCAGCTTCCTTGATGGTGAAGACCACGTTCTCATAGGTTTCGCCATCGGGCCAGGTGAGGTTCCAACTCTGCTTTTTTCTCTCCACCTGGCCGCCATACGCCTTCAGATAGCTCACGGTCATGCGCTCAACCCAATGGGGCAAGGGGTGGGTTATTAGCCGCTGGGCTTCGTCGGGTTTCAGGTCCTCGGTAGCGCCGAGCACGGACGCGGTGGTCCGTGCCTCACGGGCCTGCTCCTGCAAGCGGGCGATTACGTTCTTTACAGAGTCTTCTACCTTTTTGGGGTTAAGGATCGCTTCAACGTACAAGTCATCGAACATCCTGCCGGCTTGGGCCGAGTCGAGGACATCGCTGGTCTTATCGATGCCGAATTCTTCAAAAATAACAGCAAGTTTCTCTTCCAAAACCTCCCGGACCCGGTGCTCAACCGAACCTTCGAAAACGAAATTAACGGCGCGGACGATGTGAGACTGCCCAATGCGGTCCACCCTGCCGATTCGCTGCTCCAGGCGCATGGGGTTCCACGGGATGTCATAGTTGATAACCACATGGCAAAACTGTAGGTTCAAGCCCTCCCCACCGGCGTCGGTGGAGATGAGGATACGTGCATCCTTGGCTAAGGCTTCCTGGACTTGCTTGCGTTCTTCCATGTCCATAGATCCGTTCAGGCAGACCACAGGGAATCCGCGCTCGGTCAGAAATCGCCGCAGCATCTCCTGGGTTGGCACGAACTCGGTAAATACCAGTGCCTTGAGTTCCGGATCGCCTTCTTCAGATTGAAGGCGGTAAAGCCAATCGAGCAGCGCATCAGCCTTGGCATCCGGTCCGATCTGCTCGCAGCGTGCTGCGGCATCCAAGAGGAGTTTGACCTCAGCGCGCTCGTTTTTGAGCGCCTTGATGCGGGTGCCGAGCAGAACGTCGATTTGCTCCTGGCCGTCTAGGTCTGCCCATTCCTCTTCCGATGCGAGCGGAAACAGGGGCAGTTGCTCCTGGGGGGCGGCCAGCACCTCCAACCGCTTTTCGAGGGTCGTGCGAATGGCGCTTGTACTGGAGACCACCAGGCGCTGCATCAGGATCATCAAGAAGCCGATGTAGCTGCGCTTCTCCCGCATGGCCTGGTTGTAACCTTCTCGGACGTATTCGGTGACCGCTTCGTAGAGGAGTTGCTGATTTTGGTGACGCTTTTCCCATGAAACCGGGACAAGCTGTGTGCGCCGAGGCTTGAACAGTGGTTTTCCCTCGTCATCAATAGCACGGCGCTTCTCGGTGCGGATCACATATGGCTTGACCCGCTCTCGGGTGACGCTCTCGATATCAGGAAACTCCTGGGCGTCGATCAAGGCCACCAGCCGATGAAAGGCGTCGGTCTTCCCCTGGTGTGGAGTGGCTGAAAGGAGCAGGAAATAGGGCGCGGCCTCAGCAAGACCCTGGCCCAGCTTAAAGCGAGCAACCTGGTCGGTGCTGCCGCCAAGTCTGTGTGCCTCATCCACGATAATGAGATCCCAGCCGGCGGAGATCATGTCATCGAACCGTTCGCGGTTGTACTCCGCCACCTGGCCAGCGCTCCACCCTCGGCGCTTGTCAAGGGGCTTGACCGAATCCATGGGCACGACCACCTGCGAGAACATCTGCCAGGCGTTAGCGGGTAAAGCCTCGCGGTCATGATTCCCGCTGTTTCCGTTTTCATGGCTGGGTGCGGGTGCGATCCGCTTCAGTGTCTTGATGTCTTCGGGGAGCACAAGTTGGAAAGTCTCACCGAAGTGGAAACGCATCTCGCTGACCCATTGGCTTACTAACCCTTTCGGCACGATAACCAGCGTCCGTCTGACGAGTCCACGTAGTTTCATCTCCCTCATGATGAGGCCTGCCTCGATGGTCTTGCCCAGCCCAACCTCGTCCGCCAAAAGATAGCGTACCCGGTCATTGGCGATGGCGCGGGAGAGCGCTCTTATTTGGTGTGGAAGTGGGATGACCGAGGATTCGATGGGCGCAAGAAGGACGTCCTGGGTCAAGGCGTCGGACACCCGCGCTGCGGCAGCGATATACGCGATATCATCTGGCGAACCGATGCCCGCGCTCTCTAGGGACTTTAGCCTGGAAGCAGGGACGCGGACCACAGAATCGGAGGTAGGCAACCAGACGCGGTAAGTCGTCTGACCCCATAGCGTTTGGGTCTCTATGACCTGACAAATCTGCCCATGCTCAAGGCTGTAGTACCATGCGCCTTGTGTAAAGCTGTCAATCATTTCCATTCTCGGCTAGGAACTCATACGCCTGCCTTTCCACATTGACGCTACAACGGCTGATTGCCGGTGATGATGCACCATGCATCCCGCAACCGTTTTCCATCCATGGATAGGTTGGATTCTCCGGCTACTTCCTGCCATGTTTCAGTGGAGGATCGTTCAAGCCATGCCCTGGCTTTTTGAAGACGTGGTGCTGGCTCAGCTTTCTTCTCTTCACCCGCAAACCTTCTACCCATCCCCACGCTGATCGATCGCGGCACACCGAGACTCCGCATCAGTACGGCCTCAATCGTGGGGACACCGAAGTAGATCATGGCCGGCACCGAACGAATGCCCGCCTTAGCTTCCTCCGACAAGTCAGCGTCTGCAAGTACACTCATTGCCTGGAGAGCTCCAATCCCCCATGAGCCTTGGTGAGTGAGAGTCTGGTAAATCGTTCGGCAGCATTCCGTTAGCCGCCTTTGAATATCTGGGACATCCGCGAAATGCCGGTCAGCAATTTCCCGCAGTGTCTTTCCGGAGACCCACATTTCCAGCATAGAAGCAATGTACTTTCCATCTCCACCACCAATAGTTGGGATATTCAACTCCGGAACCTTTAGTAAGGCCCCGACAAGGCCCTTCATCCCCTCCCCGCCTGCTTGGAAGAGACGGCTTGGGCTCCAATCCTCAGGTTGAAGATAGAAGGATTCCTTTTCATGAAGCAGATCCATGATACTCTCTGGCGAGAATCCAGTGCTGTCCACCAGGTTTAAGATCCCAGCCGGAAGATTACTGAGCTGTTCTGCATATACCCGAGTGGACTCTATTAACTGTTCTGCCAACTCTGGTTGATGTCCAATGAGGCGATGATAAGCGTAAGTACGCTTGAGCAGCTTTTCCGTGTCTGTAAGGAACTGCGCATGGTCACCAATCTTGCGATAGCTATGGGCAAGGTATTGAACAAAGCTTGACCACTTGGCATCGTTTTTCACCAAACGCCGCAAGTCCAGATCCCAGCCTCGCTCGACTGTGTCCTCGATCATTTGTTCCAGCGCTGAAGCAAGCTCGACCACTTTGTCGTTCACATAGGCCTCCAATGCCGTGTCATCCGGCTTTTGCGAGGCGAAGATGACTAGCCCAAGAGTGTCCTGGAAAAGGCGTCCCGCCCGCCCTGCAATATTCCAAAACTCGTCAGGGCGAAGTTTCTGTTTAGTATGCACATCACCGACACGAACATATTTGTAGTGGGTCGATAAAATGACATTCGAAATCGGGAAATTGACCCCCTGAGCCAGCGTAGTCGTGGCCAGCAGTGTCACCAGCTCGCCCTCTTCAGTCAGCCATTCCAGCAGCGACCGCACCTCAGGTGAAATCCCTGCGTGGTGAACCGCCACGCCTTTTCCCAATAGGGTGTAAAGTGCAAAATCCTCTCCGTATTCTGCCTTCACGAAATCTTTTACCAACGTAAGGTTATCGCTTTGCTTATCTGGAAGCATTGCAGCCAATTTCTCCGCGAGATTCCAGCAATCGTTTGGAGAATACGCTAAAACGACGGAACTTCCCCGGGAAGCTAGCGCTTCAGCTACGAGGGCGGAGACTCCGAGCTTCGATGACTTGGCCTGTGTCAACGTGATGTCACGATTTCGCTCGCGGTCAATGGTTACGCGTTCGTCAAAAGCAATGGGGACACGGTGCGGCCGGCTTACATGGAGGGGCTTCACTTCCAGCCCCCATACTCTTCCTCGGCCTTTTGGATACGCTAGGGCAATCATCTGATCGTTGGGCTGCCAGTTGATCGCTAATGAGGGGGTAACGCTCCTGGAACGCTCGTCATCCAGCCAGGTTGCAAGCTCACCCGCATTCGGCACAAACGGCGTCAGGAGCAAGAAATGTGTGTCCGGAGATTCACGGTTGATAGTGGCTAGCACTAGTTCGCTCCGCAGTCCGCGTTCTCCGTCGCCCAGATTGTGGGCTTCATCCAATACCACCAAACCCAGCGGACGACCTCCTTGGTCAGCGGCTCCGCTGCGGATCAATAAGTCGAGTTTTTCCGGCGTGGTCACCAGAACATCAAAACCACCTGGAGCAGCCAGTAATTCCTCTTCCAAAGTGTCCAATTCGTAGGCAGGTGTCGCCTGCTCGATCTTGAAGCCCAGCAGCCGCCCAAGATCACGTCGGAGGCGGATAGTGACTTGGTTGACAAGAGCCCGTGTCGGCACCAGATAGGCGATCCACGCATTGGCTAAATTCACCTTCGTCTGGATGATGCGGAATTCAGCCAGCAGAGTTTTGCCGCTGGAGGTTGGCATTTCGACCACCACTGCCCGGTTGGCGATATGCATGACCTCCTGTATGGCATCGCGTTGAGGGGGCAACAGTTCAAAAAGTGGACGGGTCTGGAGTTCATTTGTCAGCTCGCGCTTGAATTCCGTCATCTTGCTGTTATAGGCGGCCAGTTGGTGCCATATAGTGGAACGGATGAGCACTCTCGCAGCCATGCTTATCCATCGCAGAAGTAGGGCCATTTCAATAATGCCTGCTGAATCCGCTGCCTTGATGGCGCGCGAAAGATGAAAATCCACATCATCCAGTGCAGTGCGAGGCGTGCCTTTGCCGACAAATACTCCAAGCATCTCCACGGCTTTCGCCAATTGATAAAAGGCTACAAGCTCAATGGCAGCCACCTGTCGCAGTCCGTTTTCCTGTTGGAGGTATTCTTTTTCGTAAAATTGTTGGCTTTGGCGTAGAAAGGCAATGTCCCGAGCCACAGCATGAAGATCATCCCAATTTTTCTTGCGAACTACCCGTAGAAAGGCGTCTGCCACCCGGAAAAGAATAAGCTTAGGCCAACCTGCATCGTCAACGTTCACCTCGGGTACAGGCCAGGCATTTTCGATCAGATAGCGTCGGATATCGGCGCTCCGATCCCCCAATATTCCGACTGCAGCCAAACGGATGGCACTTTTGACACAGGCATCCTCTTTTTCTCCCAGCGGAAGCACCCGCCGGATATCAAACGCCAGTGAGCAGTAATCACGGAACTCTATCCCTTCATCTGAACGGATATCTCGACGCCAAGCCAAGGCCAAATCTAGACAACGCAGCTCGATCAAATGCAAGGCTTCTTCTAAGGTATTCGCTGCTTCCGGTGGCACCGGCATAAACGCTGTTGAATCACGGTCGGCAATTCGCATCAGCACTCTTTTCGCCAGAAGCACTTTGGCATCGTAGGCCGTGCGATCTATCGCCTCCCGCCCCCCAGTTTTGGCAATGAGTATGTCTGTAGGAAATGCGCTCATGTGGTCGCCTCCCTACCGTAGATGATGTCAACCCATTCATCTTTATGAAAAGGAAGGTAGAAGCCGAGAAGCCAAACTTCCGCAGATCCTGGCCGGTGAGCAATTCCAGCGCAGATGTTTGTCAAATCTCCCTCAACAGGGTCACGCCCTCCACTTATCAGTACGCCTACAAGCCAAAGCTCACCCTCTGAGTAACGTTTCAAGGCTTCGTTGAAGGCGGTCTCCCATTCGGTGCCACGCATCCGTACCAACAGCCAACTGATAAGTTGTTGCCGATCCCCGGGGCGATGCCGAAGCTGTATCATCTGATTGCGAAGGCAATCCTCAGTTGAATTGATTACTTGCGGGGGCACGCGATTTTCAGAAGAAGACTTCACTTGGCCAAAAACAAAACGCGGGGTGGCATGCCGTTGCAGCCCGACTAAATCTGGGCCTGGCAGGCTGGCTTTTCGGGTTCGCTTATCGAATCCCGTCGGCCATGGGAACATAGCTTCGTATCCATCCTCCAGGGCGATTTCGGCAAAAGCCTCACCGATTTCCCAATCCTTGGCTCTGGGCGAAGATTCGACCTGGCCAACCAGTCCACCCAAATCGAACCCTGTCGTTTCCAATTCGATCAGATGCTGTCGAAGCTCTTCGGTCCCATCCGATTCAGCAATCTTAGCGGATACGCGACGCACGAAATATTGGCGGCATTCTTCTTCGGACGCTGCAATGAACCCAGACACCTGAATGTGGCTATTTTCTGACTGAAATTGTAGTTTCCAATTCATTGTGGGATTCACGCTATTCACCTCCCATCCGAGTTATTGCCTGGTCGTACCACATGAGGAGTTTCGGGTCTTCCTGGAGGACATCCTCGGGAATCTTGCGGGCCACCGTTATGATCGTGGCATAGTCCCGCTCCTGCCAAGCCTTCCTGAATCCGGCACGCACCGCTTCGAGGCGGAACACCTTCAGACGCTTCTGGGTTGACGTCCGGTAATCATCGAACTCCTTAAGCAAAGACCTTTCGCGTAGCTTCTCCAGGTCGCCAGCCTTGTTTGGGTCGGGCACGTACCACCGGTCCTTCGCTTCGCGAAGAAGTGCGGGGTTCGTGGTACGGAGTGCGCCCGAATCTTCTATTTCGCACCTCGCACTTCGTGCTTCCGCACTGATCAATTCCCTCAACTCGGAACTCTGCTTCATCCAGGAAACTAATTGTGCAGGAATTGATCCCTTGCCGTCGTAGCGCAGGAAGTTCTGTTCCAGCAGCTCGGATAGCTCCAGCGGCTTTTCGTACTTCTGCCAACCACCTTGAGTCTCTCGCATGAACTGCGGTTGGAGTTCCCGGAAGGTCTGGGGCTTTCCGACGATTTGCTGTTTGAGCCATTGCATCGCAGAGGCTTCGTCGGACACGAAAATCTCGAGCTGTGATAGCTCACGTGATGTCATTCGCTTACGTTCGTATTCAGCTACCTGATCTGGAAGAAAGTACATACCTTCCCGTTCTGGGTAGCGTTGGGCAAGTCCCTGGTAAAAATCCCCTGCCGAAAGGGGAACGCTGACTCCACGCTGGACGTGGAAGGCCACCATGCGGTCGAACAACAGAACTTGTTGCCGCTCCGCTATCATTTGTCCGAACCCACCCTTGGCGATGAAGACGGGAAGCTGCCGAAGGTGGCTTCGGATGAAATCCCACAGCCCCTCTTCGGTTCCAGCCTCCAGTTGGAATCGCTTTTCGAGACCACCGTTTGGTTTGTAGGCGGAGATGACAAGATCCTTATCAACAGCCTTGGCATGCATCTGTTTCTTGGTCTTCATTCCCTTATCGAGAATGCTGACATCAGCGATGATAAAACCGGCCCGTCCCAAAGCCTCCTGTATCGCGGTCCAAACGGCGTTCTTGGAATTGTGAAACTCAACCGTGATCCACCGGCCCGGCTTGAGGACGCGATAAACCTGTTTCAGGCAGTCAGTCATCATCTTCGTGTAGATGGAGAGGTCTTTTCGCTGCTTGCCGCTTATGATGGCATCCTGCCCCGAGTTTGTGAACACACGGAGCCACGCCTCCCACAAGAAATTCAGCTCGGCGTATGGCAGGTTGTCGCCAAATGGCGGGTCGATGAAGACATAATCGACTGAATTCTCCGGTATCGGGACTGAGGCAAGAGACTGCGTGGTTATCGCTATTGAGGGACCGCCCTTTGGAATGGCTCCCGCGAATCTCTTTACCTTGCCGGTCAACACGTAGGTCGGGCTTGGCTCACTGACTGTCGAGCCGATATAGAGTGTGCCGCTCAAAGCACGGTTAACCTGGGAGTAGGCGTTCTTCAAAAATCTGTTTCGACGCGTAAAGCTTACGACGACACTCTGTAGCGTAAACCGCCAGAGTCGCTTCATCTCCTCTTTGGGCAGATCATCAGCTATTCGCCACAGCAGAGAGAATGCGACGAGCTGGCGTGGCAGATGGAAATCATGTGCCCGGCTGATCCCCTCGTGATATCCGCGGTAGAGGTCGCCCCATTCCTCTCCTTCTGGCACGAACATCATCAATTCCGTCGGGTAGTCGACGGACTCGATCAGCTTTTCGATCTTTTCAAGGGTTGCAAAATCGTCCTTGTCGGGCTTCTTGCTCTTCTTTGCTCCCTGGTGCTGGTATCGAATTTCTACCGGACACAACACCTGACGGGTCCGGGTAGCCTTTACCGCCTTGTCGTAATAGGTGGTGGTGCGCCGGACGAGATCGCGCTTGGACACCTCTGCAGCACAATGATGACAAGTGGGTTGATCGGCCAGGGTTCCTGATTCTTCGTCCCAGGCCAGGTCCCAGAACTCCAATTCCCCAGCGCAATGAGGGCAGGAGAAAACCTCCGACCAAATGGTGAAGTCAATCGAACAAATCGCGCCGGTCTTAGGGTCCCGCGTTTTGTACATCCATCCATATTCACAATTGAATTTATCCAATAGATCCTTAGCGAGTTGCGCGAACCCCTTCGAATCGGTCGTCACGTTGTAACCCGCGGCAATCAATGTGGCAGCGGGGGACAGGTCATTCAGAACAGAGACACGATCCCCACATCGAGAGATCGCCTGCTTGTCTTCACCCAAGATGCTTCCATCCTGGGTTACAGGATACCCAAGGGATGAGAGCGCGTTTCGATCTCCACAAAGCCTAGCCGCCACACCGGTCATCCCCGTCCCGCAAAACCCGTCGAAGACCACGTCCCCCGGCTCGGTGTAATGCAGGATGTACCGCATAATGGCCTTGTGTGGCACCTTCGTGTGGTAGGAGTGAGCATTGTAGATGGGGTCGTTTTTGCCTTCGCTCACATCCGCGGCGAATGGCTCTCGGCGATAATTATCAGCATTCGGGTCATACGGTTTGCCGTAATGCTTGATGAAGTCGGCAATGAACGGGTTCGGGCAGGCGGTGTAGTATGGCGGGTCAGACAGCGCCAGGATGTCTTCGTCCGAACCGATGGGGAATCCCTCGATCTTGCGGAACTCGCGGTCTTTCAGCTTCTCGCGCAGAATGCCGAGAAAATGCTTGCGCCTCTCCTCATCGTTTGGGAAGGTCATACCAAGGCAGGTCACG
>JAGUZM010000340.1 GCA_020060805.1 Deltaproteobacteria bacterium
ACCTCCCCTTGGGTTGAATGAGGCTGGCCAAGGAAACCATATTGCCCTTCACCTGGCAGGGTTTCCCGCGATAGGTGGCATCCAGGTGAATTTGAATCGGCTCCTCCAGGTCCGGTATTTGCAGGAGCAACCGGTCGATAGGGATGGGATATTCCTTGCCTGTTTGGGAATCACGGTAGGTAAATTTCCCTCGCAGGATGAGCACATTTTCAAAGGCCAATTTCGGCATGACCAGGGTGTCGCCGCTTGCATCTTCGGCCGCCATGTCGAAATCGAAATTGGATGCCCCCGAGGCATTCATTTCCAGGATCAAATCCGGTTCGAAGATCGCCAGCCGGCGAAACCCGATTTCCCCGGAGAGCAAGGGCAGCAACGCGACCTGCATCTCAACCCTTCGGATGGTGGCAAGATCCTTTCGCGACGCCCATGAGGCATTCTGAAAACGCAGGTCCGTGGCTGAAATTCCGGGCGTGAGCCCGAATTCAAACCGGATATCGCCGTTGATCGTCAATTCGCGGCCGGTGGCCTCCCTGACCACACGGGCGATCGTGGGTTTGAGTTTGTTGTAGTCATACGTGGCAAGGACGATCCACGACGCCGCAACCAGAACGATGAGCGTCGCTGCGGTCACGATGGCCAGATGCTTCAAACGCATGTCGGTTGCTCCTTTTCTTTTCGAAGGCCCGACTTTGATCGACAAATACCAGAACGCCGAGCCTTGCCTTTCCAGCTCAACGCGACGATAGGTACTCTCTCCTGGTGGGCCGAGGTTCAGGGAATCAAGTGGATTGGTGAGGAACGCACTACGTATCGAGGAATATAGGCCACCCAACCTCCCCCGTCAACGACAATCTTAACCGCCAATCGGGAGCCCGGCATCCCTATGTTTCCAGGGTTGCTTTGAATACAGGGGGTTGTGTTTTTTTGCATTTTTGATGAATTTCCGACAAAAAAAGTGTGGCCTAATTTCCCGGCCCTGGTGCAGGTGGACCCTGAGGGTGGCTGTCCTTCGGAGCGGCATCTGGCCGCAACTTCTTGTTATTTTTCCTTTTGTTTTTGCGTCTCCTCGCGAGAGTCCTTCCCTAGGGGTGCCGTGGCATAAGCCTTGCACCTTTTACCGTCGGGATGGCTCAAACCGCTTTGTGTTCACTTTTCCCTCTCACAGGGGCGTCCATGGGGCTTTTTCTTATCACCAATTTGCCGAAAAAACCGGTTGCGAGTAAGGTTCGCAGCGCCCTGATCACCCTAGGGTGCCTGCTCTCCCTCCCCGGATGCCTGGAGACGATCAGCGCCGTCGGAACAGGCGCCCTCGTGACTGCGGAGTATGTTTTCACCGGCCAGGAGCCCAGGACCCTCAGTCATGCCTTCGGCCGGACCAAAAACGCCGTGCTGGTCGCCCTCTGCCGCATGAAGATCCCTGTGGCCAGCGTGAGAGAAATTGAGGATGGTGAGGAGATTGTTGCCAAGGCGGGGAAATTGGAGATCAGGGTGGAACTGAAATCCATCACCCCGACCGTGACTCGCCTCGCTGTCAGTGCAGAGGAGAATGTGCTGAATCGCGACAAGGCGACGGCAAGAGAGATCATCCGCCAGACCGTTGGGATCGCAGATGCGCTGGAATCGGATGAAGGAGCGAAGAAAAACGCCCGTCTCTGAACTTACCCGTTTACATCGGAAGACCCATCTGGCCCCTCAGGGCTGCCCGAACGTTTCCCCCCTCATACCCATCCGCGAGAAGTTCAAAAGCCCTCACTCTGCTGGCCGCTTCAACGCTGTCCCCCCGAAAACCCACCCTTTTTTCTTCTGGACAGGCAGCCACACCTGATACCAGCCCTTTTCTTCTCTGAGTAATATGAATTCCTCATCCTTGACGGCCACCAGAATGACCGGTGACTGGATCCTGGCTTCTTCCCTGATCTTGGCCCGTTTCGTCGCAACGCTGACTCTGCTGAGGACGCTGTCCGGGACTTTCGCCGCCTTGGGGTCCGGTTCAATCGTCTCCCGGACCAGGGCGTTCTTGACCCACCCGGTTATTCTAAGCCTGGGAATCCAGATCCGTGTCCACCCGGCGTCGACATTGAGCCATTTGATTTTCTCACCCGTCAAGAGCGGGCCAAAATAAGGGGAAGTGGTCTTGGGCTGGATGAAAACGTAACAGGTGTCCCCTGTTACCTCCAAAGTCGGCAGGAGGTCGGAAATGGCATCCGCAGCTTCGGCTGACGGGGTACCTTCTGAGGAAGCCTGAATGCTTTCTTTGCTCGAGCTTTCCTCCGCTGAAGCGGCCCAGGCATAGGAAACAGTCGCCCCATGGCTGATGATCACAAGGTAAATCAAGGCGACTCGCAAACTTCCTGTCATCTCTCGACCCGGTTCGAACCTGAGCCATGCCCTCTTTCCGCTTGTGGGATGCGGTCTGATAGGACCTTTGGGGCTAGACAGCCTCTTCTCCGAGAAAGGCATCCTCGATGCACTTGCGGTCTTTCCTGGAGATCTTGACGAGGGACACCCCCATGGCAAAAGGGGTCTCCTCAGGGTCGAGGCCGTACATGTCTGACCAAACGACTTGGCCGGTCAGGCCGATGGATCTGTGATTCGGGGGAGAAATCGCCATCCGGAACCTTTCGTTCAGTCGGATGGGTTCATCGCAACAGATATAGATCCCATCAAAGGAGATGTTCCTCGTCTCTCCCTCGATGGTGCGATGTTCTGACAGGATCCTCACAGGCCATCTCACCTCTGTTCTTTTTCTCTTCCGCCTTTCACGGGTCATTGCCATCACTACCCCCCAGTCACGGACGCAACACGCAGGACCTTTTCAAAAGACCGAAAAAATCAGTCGTACATTTAATTATGCATAATATTGCATATATTAATATATTTGTCAAGGATTAATGTTCATTTTGCTTAAATATTCAGGGTCCTTTGCCTGATTCATGTCACTTTCTCCACTCACTTCTGACGATCCAAGGGTAAATCTGGGGGATCGGGGAAGGGCGGCTGGCCGTGGGAACCATGCTCCGGCGGGACCTGCTTGAGGGAAAAGTCCAAGGCCCCGCGCTTTTAGAGGTAGGGAGCCATCTTCAGGGAGATCTCGTGCTTCTGCATCGCCCCCGGAAAGCTCTCTCTGAATTGGCCGTTCTCAAATACAAACATTTGGGGGACACTCATGATGTTGTACCGGGAAGAGAGGCCGGGGTTCTGATCCACGTTCATTTTGGCGACTCTGACCAACTTCTCTGAATCCCGGGCATAGTCATCGATCACGGGTAAGAAAGCCCGGCACGTGGAACACCAGGGAGCCCAGGCAAACAAAAGCACAGGAAGGGGGGACTTCAGTACCTTGGCGTCGAAGTTCGCCTCTGTGACCAGGAGAGGCTGAGGCTCGAAAAGCTCCTCCGTCTTGAGAGGTTGCTTGCACTTTCCGCATTTTCCCCCGGCCTCCACCTTCTCCCGGGGAATTCGATTCTTTGCCCCGCATTCGGTGCACCGAAACATGTACCCCCCGGGGGGTTGTCCCGATTCGCCCCTCGGTTTCAAGGCTGAACCGCATCGACCGCACCTGGCTTTCATGTTGATCTTTTTTGCGGGCACCCGATTCTTGGCTCCGCACTGAGGGCACTGGATGATCTGCGAGCTGTTCTCATCCATGAATCCGCCTCCCCTTCTTGATCTCGCCCCCTGACTGCTTTGTTACCCGGAACATTCCTATCGCTGCAATTCACCCGCGCATTCCTGAGTGAAGAGTAAAGCACCGGGATTCCCTTGGGATGAATCAGGAGGCAGGGCGCATGCGCCCTGCCTCGGTTCATCTCCTTTTCCCTGTTCTTCTCTTTCACTCTGAGGGAAGGATGACACCTCCCTTTTTATTCCTGAAATCTCCGATAACCGGTCAGGCAATCGCCACCTCGACTGCGTCTTCCATGGGATCTTTAAAGGGCACGGCAACCTTTAGCAGGCCGTCGGCATAGGTGGCCTTCGCGTCTGTCGCTTTCACGGGGCAGCAGAAAGCCATCGTCGTTGCGTAGTCAAAATCCTCCCTTGCTGCCGTGAGATTGAAGCTGTCCTCGTGCATTTTGAGCTTGATATCATCTTTCTTAACCCCGGGGATGGAGACCTCAAGATGCAATGTGGCGCTCACATCATCCACGTAGGAGCAGACATCCGCGGGGACTTTCTTTTTGGACATGGGTAGTTTCTCAGCTGCCATGAGCATCACCTTCTTTCCGTCAAGAAAATTTTCAGCTTTGATCGGAAGCCATCGGCTTCTTAGTTTCTATGTTAAGTGCGGAGATGGAAAATACAAGCCCGCGGGATCCCGTCATCGGGCCCCAGAATGGTTTCATTCCTGGAAAGACCGGGCAGGAGGGTGTTGGAGAAGGGCTCACTTAAAGATGAGGTTCATGTCTCCCTTTAGCTCCCTGACTCTGCCGATGAGGCGGGCGTCTCTGACGCCTCCTGACTGAAGGGCGTTCAGAGCGGTTTCCCCCTGGCTCTCGGGAAGAGAGAAAAGCAGCCCTCCGCTCGTCTGGGGATCAAAAACAATTTCCTCATGCCAGGGGGGAAAACTTTTTTCGAACCTGGCCTTATTCTCAACGAGCCGGCGGTTGTGCCGGTTGACGCCGGTGGTTACCCCCTTTTTGTACATCGCAAGCGATTCCATCATCACCGGCACTCGATCCGTGCTTATCTCCAGCTGCACGTTGGATCCCTTGGCCATCTCAAAAGCATGACCCGCAAGCCCGAATCCGGTAATGTCTGTGGCTGCGTGGATTCCAAAGCCTGCCATGATCCCTGCTGCTGTTTTATTCAGGGTCGTCAGGGCGACGATGCACGCCTCCATCGCCTTCTCACTAACCCACCCCTTGATATTGGCGTTGAAAAGAACCCCGCTTCCGATTGGTTTGGTGAGAATCAACACGTCGCCGGGACAGGCGCCGCTGTTGGACCAGTATTTCTTGGGATGAACGACACCGGTCACCGCCAACCCGAACTTCGGCTCGTCATCCTCGATCGTGTGACCTCCGGCCAGCACTGCCCCGGATTCTGTGACTTTGCTCAAGGCACCGGCGATGATCTGGTGTAAAACCCCCACGTCCAGTTTCTTGATCGGGAATGCTGCCAAGTTGAGACAGGTAACCGGTCTGCCCCCCATGGCATAGACATCGCTGATGGCGTTCGCCCCAGCGATCTGTCCGAAGATATAAGGGTCGTTGACAGGCGGCGTGATGAAGTCCGCGGTCGTCACCAGGGCGATGTCGTCGGTTAAACGGTATATGACCGCGTCATCATTGTTCACGAATCCCACGAGGAGGTTGGGGTCCTCGTTCCTGGGCAGCTTTGCCAAAAGGGTGTTGAGCCCGACCGGGTCAAGCTTGGCCGCTCACCCGCAGGTCTTTGAAAGACTCATGAGGGTCGGTTTTTGAAAAATTCTGCGCAGAAACATGGTTTCAGGCCGTGGGCTCGCTCTCGCGGCCAACGTCTTCTCCTTCCTCACAGAATCGGGGGCTCAGCCAAGATCCCCGATATCCCGAACTGGGTACTCACAAAAAGTTTCTGTGAATCTCCCCTGTTTGTCAAACTGGAAGAACCGATGGACTTCTGAATTGCCAAAGGCAATACCGATGTGTTTCGTTCCACGGAAACACCCCCTCGATGGACAGGGGGGCCGGTGGGATTCGGCACAGGCCTTATCGATCCGTCATGGAAGGGCGTGGCGTCCCTCCTCAAAGGGCTTGACTAAAACTATGTTTGTGATATGCTAAAAGTCGATTTTTTCAGGCAAGTTCCGCTTTGTTTGATCAAAGCCTGGAAAGATCATTCCGAGCCAAAATGGGGTTGCCCTCGGCTTTTGGATGAGGAGCGGGAAGGAGGCCACAGTTTTGGAGCAGAGCAAGGACATTTACAAGAAGGAATACAGAGAGGTTAAGATCAAGACCACGGGTGGCGAGCTTCTGAAAGGGAAAGTCAATATCGGCCTGAAGGCAAGGGTCGCTGACCTGTTCACGAGGACTGAGGATCCTTTTATCGTCCTTTCTGACGTGGAATCCGGTAGTGGATCAAAAAGGGTTCTTTTCATCAACAAAAATAACATCGTGTGGGTTGAGCCGGAAGAATAAGCGAATCGCGGGGCCCGCTTTTTCCCATTTTTCACTTCCCCTATTTTCCCTCCTTTTGCGACGATCCAAGAAAGTCAAATAGCCGCACGGGTGCGGCTATTTTGATTGGCGGGACATGAAGATCAGCTTTTCTTGGGGGTTACCGTCTGAAATGTGGATATCTGCTGCCTCACCTTGCTGCTTTTGCACTTCGGGCAGGCAAACTTCTTTTTTTCATATTCCGACAAGGACAACGTCAGGGTAAACCGCTTTTTGCATTTCTCGCAGATGAACTCGTACACCGGCATTTTGACACCTCCTGTGTGAATGCAATGAACGTGGCTTGTGGGTCCGGCGCACACGTCCTTGTTCTTATCCACGAGCAAGGGATCGTGATGAACCCATGCCTTTGACGCTCGACCCCTCCCACCGGGCAGGGAGTGTTCCCTGCCCGGATGTGTTCCGTGGTATCAGTACATGTCCTCAGGCGGCATGGGAGGCGCCCCTGCCCCTTTCTTCTTCTCAGG
>JAGUZM010000580.1 GCA_020060805.1 Deltaproteobacteria bacterium
GGCCGCCGCGTGCTCCATGCCGATCAAGCCGACCACATCATGGGCATCGCCGGCCTCCTCCAGAGCCCTGGTCACGGCGGTCCTTTCCCCTGCTAGGGAGGCCATCGTTTCCATCGCCTTGTTTAGTTCGATCAGCATCTCCCTTGCTTTCGGGGACTCCACGGAAGCGAAGTCAACCCACCGGGTATGCTCGTATCCGGCGGCCCATGATATGACGGTCGTGATCACAACGGCCACCAGCACGTTCGGAATCTTCGGCGATATCCTTCTGAGCCCGTACATGATGATGAAAGCAGAAACCCCTATCGCCAATGTCGGCCAGTGGGTATAATGCGAAGCTTCGACGAAAACGCGCGCGACGGTCTCATAGTGATGGGCCGCCTCATCCACGTGAACGCCGAACAGCTTAGACACCTGCGAGGAGGCGATAATCAGGGCCGCTGCGTTGGTGAAACCATTCACCACCGGATGGGACAGGAAATTGACGACCACCCCGAGCCTCAGCACCCCCAGGGCAAATTGCAGTACGCCCACCATGAAACACAAAAGGATGGCGTAGGCTACGTACCCTTCGCTGCCCGATGTCGCCAAGGGGCCCAGAGAGGCCGACGTCATGAGAGAAACCACCGCCACGGGTCCGGTGGCCAGTTGACGGCTCGAGCCGAAAAGGGCTGCTACCATGGGTGGCAGGAATGAGGCATACAGGCCGTAATAAGGGGGCAGCCCCGCCAGTTGGGCATAGGCCATCGACTGAGGGATGAGGACGAGGGCCACGGTAAGCCCTGAAATGATGTCCCGCCGCAGGCTTTCCACTCCGTAGTCATTGAACCAGGTCACAAAGGGGAAAACGACCTTCAGCATACCCTTTTTGCGCCCTCGGGCTATCTGTTCTGGAGCATTCGCCGGCATGATTCGATCAATTCGCTGTACAGAGCACCTGCATCGTACAGGTTGTAGGTATCAAAGCGCACGAGGCCGTCCACCATGCTGAAAAGGAGCATCGCCGCTTTTCTGGGGGGCATCTTCGCGACGGATCCGTCTTGCTGCCCGCGAATCACCGCCCGCTCGAATATGTCCACGAAGCAGTTGTAGATGGCTTCCAGGTGCCCCCGGCAGTCTTCGTTGACAACGGCGAGTTCGTAGGGGTCATGCCTGTGAAGCAGGAGAAACCGGTCCTCCAGGTGTGAAGCCAACTGCAGATAAAAGAGCAGAGCCCCTTCCACCATCTCCAACCCGTTCTGGAACTCTCTTTCCCGGGTGTACCGGTCGAACTCCTCCGTGATCGTGTTTCTCAAGTCCTCCAGGATGGCAACAAAGAGGTCTTCCTTGCTCTTAAAGTGGTAAAAGACCGTTCCTTCTGCCACGCCGGTGACCTTGGAAAGTTCCACGATGGGGGTTTCCTTGAACCCTTTCACTGAAAACAGCCTGGCGGCTGCCTGTAGAATGTTTTGTTTTTTGGACATTGTCAGCCTGAAAAACCGACTGAGTACTCAGTCAGTCATTAACAATAATACTCCTTCTCAACCCGAGTCAAGAAAAAACTTTAAGGTTAGAAAAATAGACGGTATTAGGATAGGTTATGACGCCCTGCGGGAGGAAGAACGATGATCGATGAAAAAAGCAAGAACCTTCTCTCCTTTTTCGAAAGCATCATGGACAGCTTCTACGTGATCGGCGAGAACTACGTCGTTGAATACATGAGTGATTCCATGACGGCCCAATTCGGTCCCGGCGTAGGGAAGAAATGCCACGAGCTCCTGCATCATTCGGAAGAGATCTGTTCGTGGTGCAGGGCACCGGAGGTCTTTGCGGGCAAGGGGGTCCGATGGGAGCAACACGTGGCAGGGGTGGACAGGACTTTTGACCTGGTTGAGTTTCCCCTGAAAAATTCCGACGGGAGCGTTTCGAAGATCACTTTCTTCCGGGATATCACGGAGCAGGTTAAGGCCGAAGAGAGAATGCGCGCTTCCGAGGAGGATTACAGGAGGCTTTTTGAACACGTCGGGTGCGGCGTCTTTATCAGCACGAAAGAGGGGAAGTTCCTGGATGCCAACCAGGCTCTCCTCGATATGCTGGGCTACGAGAGTAAAGAGGAGTTTCTCAAGATAAACATCGCAAAGGATCTCTACCTGCGGTTCGAGGATCGCCGGCGCTTCCAGCAGATGATTGAAAAAGACGGCCGGGTGATTGACTTTGAAGTCGAGTTCAAACGGAAGGACGGCACTCCCATCCCTATATTGCTGACGGGCCATGCCCGCTATGATCAGCATGGCGAGATCGTGGGATATGAGGGGATCAATGTCGACCTCTCCCAGAGAAGGCACATGGAAAGGGAACTGGAGGAAGCCCACGACTTCCTGAACAAGCTCGTCATGAGCTCGCCCAACGCCATCATCGCGACGGATCTGAAAGGGGAAATCATCATATGGAACAGGGCGGCCCGGGAAGCCCTCGGGTACAGCGCGGAAGAGGTGCTCGGAAAGATGAACATCAGCCAGATTTACCCCGAAGGTGTAGCCAAGCAGGTCATGAAAATGATGCGCGCCCCTGAATACGGGGGTCCCGGCCGGTTGCTCTCTTATCCCATTGTCTATGTGCGCAGGGACGGAAAGATCATCGAGGGAAATCTGTCTGCTGCGATCATCTACGATGCCCGGGGAGAGGAGATGGCTACGGTGGGGATATTCGTAGACCTCAAGGAAAGGCTGGAGATGGAGTCCAAACTGCGCAATACCCAGGAACAGCTCCTCCAGTCGGAAAAGTTGGCCGCCATGGGCCGGCTCACCTCCCAGATCGCCCATGAACTCAACAATCCCCTTTACGGGATCATGAACACCCTGGAACTCCTGAAAAGCGAGGTCCCGCCCCAGAGCAAGCGCAGGAAGATCCTCGAGATGGCCCTCTCTGAAACGGTTCGCCTCACGGACCTGCTCAAGAAAATGCTCAGTTTTTCAAAGCCCGATGAGGAAGAAAAGCAGCCCGTGGACATCAACATCATCCTGGATGAGATTCTTCTCCTCGTGCGGAAGCAGTTACACGAAAACAGCATCAAGGTTTCCACATCTCTTGACGAGGGCCTTGCAAAGGTCTACGCCTCAAAGAATCAGCTCCGCCAGGTCTTCCTGAACATGATTTCCAACGCCCGTGACGCAATGCCTGACGGCGGGACCCTGACCATCAACACAAAATCCATCCGGGACAACATCCATATTGAGGTTGCCGACACGGGGGTCGGTATTCGGGAGGAGCATATCAACAAGATCTTCGATGCCTTTTTCACCACCAAGGACGGCACCAAAGGCGTCGGCCTGGGGCTTTCGGTCTGCTACGGCTTCATCAAAGAGCACGGAGGGGACATCAGGGTGTCGAGCAAGAAAGGAGAAGGCACCACATTCACGATCATCCTCCCCAAATACCAGGATAAGGCGCCGTAGGATTTCCTGCCTCACCGGATCCTCTCTATCGATTCGCTCTTCTTGCATTGTGCCTTTGTAGCATATCGGCCATTTCATGGCTGTTTTTGCATTTTTTCTAGTTTTTATGCTCTATTCAGGGTTTGTTTTTTTGCTTGACAGATGGTAAAATCTATAATAGTTGTAATTCCTGAATCCGCACACATCTTGAGGGAGGCTTTTATGGAAGGGATCTTTACGGTTTTTCAGGCGAGCAAGTACTGCAATGTCTCTCCTAAAACGATTATCAACTGGATTGATGCCGGACATATTGAAGCCTACAGGACGGTCGGAGGCCATCGCCGCATCAAGAGGGTTGACTTGGAGGCCTTTATGAGAAAGCAGGGCATCCCCATACCGGAGGCGGAGCCGGTGGCGGAAAGAAAAAGGATTCTCATCGTGGACGATGACCCGATCATCGTCGAAACCCTGGTCCAGGCGCTGGAAGAAGACGAGCACGACTACGAGATCATCTCGGCTTCGGACGGGTTCGAGGCAGGGATCCAGGTGACTCACTTCAAGCCCCATTTGCTCGTCCTGGATATCATGATGCCGGACATCAAGGGGTACGAGGTGTGCAAGCGGATCAAGTCGAATGACGAAACCAAGGAAACCAAGATCATTGTCCTGTCGGCCTATCTCGATGAAGAGAAGTTCAAGAAGATGAAAGACAACGGTGCTGATCTCTGTTTTTCAAAGCCCCTTCCCTTGCCCCAGCTCAAGCAGGAGGTGGCCAGGCTGTTGCACCTCGCCTAAGAAAAAGCGCTTTTCGACTTGACCTGCGGTTCTTCGCATGGGCAAATGTCGTATTTCTTCAAACGAGTGCCAATGATTGACGTCGCGTCGGGAGGAGAGAATGAAACTCAAAGATGCCCTGGATAAGAGAAGATTCGTGGTCACATCCGAGGTCCAAACCCCCATCGACGAGGACCCGGAGGAACTGGTCAAGCGCCTGGAGTTGGTCAGAGGCCGCGTGGACGGCGTCACCGTGTCGGAGCTCGACATCGAAGGGATTGTCGGAGACA
>JAGUZM010000061.1 GCA_020060805.1 Deltaproteobacteria bacterium
TAGGCTCGATTTTGCCACATGTAACAAATGGTTTTGGCGGTGGGCCCAAGAATATTATGCCCGGAATTTGCGACTACGAGACGATCAAACGACATCATTTGAGGAATGTTCTTCATCCGTGTTCAATGCTCGGGGTCACAGAAGCCAATCCATTTTTGGCGGAGGTCACTCAAATCGCCAAATTAGCAAGGGTGGACTTTGCAGTCCAATGCCTCTATAACAGCGTCGGAAAAGCCTGCGAGGTCCTGTCCGGGGATGTGTTCGCTGTCCACAAGCTGGGTGGAGAAAGGGCGACGAAAGAGCTGGGTATTCCGGTTTCTGAGAAAACAGACATCACCATCGTATCCGCCTACCCTTATATTGAAGGGCCACAAATCGTAAAGCCCCTTCTTCCGGCAGCCATGATAACAAAGCCAGGCGGAACCATTCTACTGGTTACGGAAGTGGCGGAGCAGCTCCCGCACACGTTCTTGGCGAATATCCGGGCCTTTAAGGAAAAAGCCCGCGATGATGTCGAACACTACGTCCTAGAGAAGCTCCGTAAATACGAGCCATTAATCGAGGGCGGTCCGATGGATTTCAACATGGCTCTAATTCTGATCCTTTCTGTTGCTCAACGATTCCATGTGGGCGTTGTAGGCCATCAGGCTCTGCATACAGCTGCAGAGAGGATGGGTTTCAATCATTTCCCTGACCTGGAAACGGCGATTAACAAGGGTTTGCCTCGGTACGAGAAGGCGGATGTGAGTGTGATTCCTTGCGGGGGATATATTTTTCCCGTGACTGCTGAACCCTTTCGTCTTTTCGGAGAGTAGCCGGCAAAGTGAAGTTGGAGCCCGAAAAGCCGCTTCAAGAGAGTTTCCTACCCGGAATCGGTTGAAAAAGAAGCACTTAGAACACCCAAAGGTGTCAGGGTAACCGCGTTTTCCTCTTAAGAATAGCCTGGGGGTCACTATAAAGAATGTGGGAAATCCGATTTCACGGAAGGGGAGGGCAGGGTGTAGTGACGGCGGGACAGATTGTAGCCGCTGCTGCCTTTCGGGAAGGAAAACAAGCACAATCCTTCGCAGCATTCGGAATGGAAAGACGCGGGGCGCCGGTAACCGCCTTTGCTCGAGTTGATGAGATCCCTATACAAACACGAGGAATGGTTCACCATCCTGATGTCCTTGTTCTCCTCGACCCGAGCGTTATGAGATTTGCGAACACCTTTGCCGGACTGAAACCCAAAGGGATGGTTGTAGTCAATTCAAGCCGGTCACTCGAAGAGGTCAAGGTTCAGGTCAATCTGCCGGACGTCGCGGTGTTTCCGATTGATGCAACCCGGATATCTGTCAGTGTTTTCGGCCAGACCTCGATCCCCTTTACAAATGTCGTGATGGTCGGAGCTTTTACAGCAGCCGGGCAAATCGTCGCTATCGAGAGTGTCATCGCTGTGCTACCCCAATTCTTTCCTGCAAAGGCACTTGAGCAGAACAAAAAGGCGGGTCTTCTTGGCTATCAGCAAATGGAAGATCTCCACAGGAGGTATTCAGCATGAGCCGGAGCGGCTCTTCAGGCCCTGATCTCAGAAAAATGGTCTCTTATAAGGAGCTCCCTATCGGAGCCTCCTCTATCGGGCTTGAGAAGGAAAGATCGAAAACCGGGTCCTGGAGATTTTTCAGGCCAGTCATGGCAGAGAGAGTCCCCCCATGTGAAGCAGGGTGTCCGATTGGCGTCCCCATTCGAACCATGCTTGGGCTAGTCCGAGAAGGAAAGTGGCCAGAGGCCTGGAAAACGATCATGGTAGAAAACCCATTCCCGAGCATCTGCGGGAGGGTCTGCTTCCATCCGTGCGAATCAGCTTGTCACAGGGGTAACTTGGATGAACCTACGGCCATCCATTCGATTGAGAGAAAAGTCGGGGATTATGGACTAAAGAAAAGAAAACCGGTTCATCCCGCAACAAGACCTGAGAAGGGAACACGGGTCGCAATCGTTGGGGCGGGTGCTTCCGGTCTTGCTTGTGCCTATTTCCTCAGAAATCTTGGATATCATCCCATTGTCTTTGAAGCGTTCCCCGCTAAGGGCGGGATGATGCGCGCTGGCATACCCGAGTTCCGTCTGCCGACCCGAATACTGAACGAAGAAATCGCTCGTATTGAAAGGCTCGGCGTAGAGTTTAGGCTGAATCGCAAGCTCGGAGAGGATTTCACCTTTGAAGACCTTTCCCCGTACGACGCCATATTCCTCTCTGTTGGGGCTTTCGTTGACAAGCCGGCGGATTTGCCCGGGGAAGATATGCGGCAGGTTCTTGGAGGCCTTGAATTTCTCAGAAGCATCAAACAGAAGAAAAATATCGATTTGGGAAAAAGGGTCGTGATCATTGGCGGCGGCAATACGGCAGTCGATTGCGCCCGAACTGCTGCGAGGCTTGGGAGGGAGCCGGAGGTCTTTTATCGCCGAAACAGGGAAGAGATGCCCGCTTTTCAAGAGGGCGTTGTTGAAGCTGAAGAAGAGGGAGTGGTATTTCATTTTCTATCGTCTCCGACAAGAATCATTTCGGAAAGAGGGCACGTAAAGGCGGTTGAGTTTTGCAGAAATAAGCTTGGAAGAAAGGGACATGACGGCAGAAGGAGGTTTACTGGAATCAAAGGATCTGACTTCAGGGTCAAGGCCGATACCGTTATCCTTGCAGCGGGGGAAGTCTCGGACTTGAGTGGAGTCCCGGCTGCCATCGTTCTTGAGGACAACAGGGTGCATACGGACCGATGGGGCGCTACGAGAATCCCAGGCGTGTTTGCAGGTGGAGATATGATCCGTCAGCCACGCTCGGTAGCTCATGCCGTAGCCTCAGGTAAAAGGGCAGCCATAAGCATCGATCTTTATCTCACGAACGGGAGCCAGGAAAACGGTCTTTCGGGTTATGAGCGATGCGAAGGGGGGCCAGTTTCCTTCAGGCGATACCTGGAAAGGCAACATGGCTTGGGTAGACCCGATATTGTTCCATTGGACAGCCTTTCACTTTCTTATTTTGGCAGAAAAGCCAGAAATGAGGAAAGAAAGATAGCTTCAGAAGATCGGCGGAAGGGATTCAAGGAATTTAACTTGGGACTAACCCTTAACGCGGTGTCCGCTGAAGCTGATAGATGTCTGGGGTGCGGGAGTTGCACTGCGTGCTTCAATTGCTACAACTATTGCCCTGACTCGTCTGTAGTGAGGGGAACAGAAATGAGCTTCGACTACTCCTATTGCAAGGGGTGTGGGATTTGTGAAAATGAGTGTCCCCCTGGCTTTATTCATATGGAGAGGGAGACTGGTGAATGAGGAAAGAGCGTCTTCTCCTGAGCGGAAACTACGCAGCGGCGTACGGAGCGAAGCTCTCAGAGGTTGAAGTTATCCCGATTTATCCCATTACTCCTCAAACGGCTATTGTCGAAAAGCTGACAGAATTCGTCGAAAGGGGCGATCTGGTTGCAGAGCTCATTCACGTTGAGTCGGAGCACAGTGCCATGGCTTCAGCGATCGCCGCAGAAGCGATAGGTGCAAGAACATTCACGGCGTCCTCATCTCAGGGGATTTGCTACATGCACGAAAATCTTTTTTCAGCAGCGGGTCTCAGGATGCCGATCGTGATGGCGATCGTAAATCGAGCGATTACGATGCCCATCTCCATCGGGCCGGACCATGGGGATGCCCTGGCCCAAAGAGATACGGCGTGGCTGCAATTTTATGCCGAAAATGCGCAAGAGGTTTTGGACTCAATCATCCAGGCGTACAAGGTTGCTGAAGATGAGCGCGTGCTTCTTCCGGCGGCCGTATGTTTCGACGGATTGATCGTTTCACATTTTTTTGAGCCGGTGGAAGTCCCCGCCCAAGAAACAGTGAGGAAGTTTTTGGGAGAATACAATCCCCGGCATTTACTGCTGGACCCCGAAAGGCCGATGAGTTTAGGAATCTTCGCGAATGAGTCCTATGTTACGGAATACCGTTACCAGCAGCAGCAAGCCATGGAGAACGCAAAGGCAGTCATTCATGAGTCGGGCGAAGAGTACGGGAGAAAATTCGGCAGGAGCCTAGGTGGACTAGTGAATGGATTCATGCTGGAAGACGCGGAGGTGGGAATTGTTGCAATGGGTTCTATGTGCTCTCAGGTCCGAAGAATCGTGCTCGCCATGAGGGAAACTGGGGTAAAGGCCGGAGCTATCAAAGTGAGGGTATTCAGACCTTTTCCTCGAGAGGAACTGCAGAAACTCGCACGGCATCTCAAGCTTCTCTGTGTCGTCGATCGGGATGTTTCGATCGGTTCGGGAGGAATTCTTCATTCGGAAGTCGCAACGGCCATGCATCCATTAAGGGCTGGCCCGCGGACTGTGAATTTTATCATGGGACTGAGTGGCAGGGAGGTGACGGACCGTCAATTCATGAACTTGATATCGGAAGCTTACTCGGAAGTGGAGAATGAGAGTAACAGAGATCCCGTCAGATGGGTGGGAGTAAGAGAATAAGAAATGAGACCACAGGCAGAAGACCGAAGGGACTACTTCCATGGAGGCCATTTCCTTTGTCCGGGTTGCACCGGGGGGACGCTGTGGCGGGCGATACTTCAAGTCTTAGGCAAGAACTGTATCGTGGCCTCAGGCGCTACCTGCTCGAATTTACCCCTATCGGTGTACCCCACCAATGTGGAAGTGCCTGCCATCACCAGTTCAATGGCATCTCCCGCCGCCCTTCTTTCAGGGATGAGGACGGCTCTAGACGTTTTGGAAAAGAAAGGAAGACGAAAAGGAAAAGAAAAGATCCATCTGGTGGCCATTGTGGGGGATGGAGCCACAGCGGATATTGGCCTAGCCACGTTGTCAGGGGCAGCGGAAAGAAATGTGGATGCGATTTATGTCTGCTTTGACAATGAAGGCTATATGAATACAGGAGTCCAAAGGAGCAGTCAGACCCCCATGATGGCATGGACGACGACCACACTGACAGGAAAGGAGCAACAGAAAAAAAACCTGCCTGCGATTATGGCTGCCCATGGGGTACCCTACGTAGCGACGGCTACAGCAGGGTTTTATGACGATCTCATCCACAAATTGGCACGGGCAAGGGATATGGGTGAGGGCTTCAGGTATATCCATGTTCTCTCTCCCTGCCCGCCAGGCTGGAGATTTCCCGAGAGCAAAGCGATTGAACTAGCACGACTGGCGGTGGAGACAGGGCTCTGGATCTTATTCGAAATGGTGAATGGGGATCTGAGGATTTCTTATCGCCCTAAAGAGAGAAAACCGGTGAGGGATTATCTGAGAATTCAAGGGAGATTCGCCTCCCTAACTTCAGGCCAAATTTCTCAGATGCAAAGGGACATTGACGAAAAATGGGCAAAGGTTCCCGAATAGCTCGGTCGGAAGTGGCCAATCCATTCAGAGAGATAAAGGTGCTAAGCGTGGAGCAGGCTCTGGCACTTCCTTATTTGACCTATCGGCTGGCGCTGGAGGGAATGGAGGTCTTGAGGGTTGAGAGCCCACCTCACGGAGACCCGAACCGATCCGCAGGACCTCAAGTCCTGGCAGAGGAGGGGATGAATGCTTATTTCCTTCCGTTCAACTGTGGGAAGAGGGCCATTACCCTAAATCTGAAGAAAGAGGAAGGGAAAGAGATCCTTTATCGTCTGGTGGAGAGATGGGGGGTAGACATCTTTGCCTGCAATCAGCTTCCCAACCGGTACAAGGGCTTAGGAATAGACTACGAAGACCTCCAAAAAGCCCGAAAAGAAATCATCTGGCTGGGTTTGACCGGATATGGGCCGGAGATTTCAGTACGCACCTATGACCCGATCATTCAAGCAAGAACAGGGCTTCTGGGTTTGACCGGAGACAGGGAGGGAACGCCATTTATCTGCGGTGTATCGGTTGCCGATATTAGCTCAAGCGAGAACAGTTACGGCCAGGTGATGAAGGCCCTTTACAAGAGAGAGGTAACGGGAGAGGGAAGCCGTATTGATATTTCGCTTTTCTTTTCAACTCTCACGTACCAAATCATCAATATCACCATGAACAAGAATTTCAGAACGAAGATTGAAAGGACAGGGAACAGCCAACGGTTTTTCGCTCCGGCGTCCGTTTACAAAACGGCGGACGGGTTTGTCTACCTGGCTATCGGGAATGACCAGCAGTTCAGAGATCTGTGTCGAATATCTGACTTCCACTCCCTTGATCAGCCCGAATTCAAAACAAATAAGCTTCGGGTTGAGAACAAAGCAAAACTGGATTCGGCGATCAGCGAGGCCGTGCACTGTATGCCAACCGAACAGGTTAGCGATTTATTGGTTCAGAACAATATCCCCAGTGCAAAGGTGTCGTCCATCGAAGACGTGGTTCGTGATCCGCTTGTGAGCAAAAGGATGATTACGGCCGAGGATTCACGCTCCGGCCTTAATCTGAAGATTTCACCGCCACCCAACGAGACGGCTTATCTGGCGGCGCAAGGAAGGAATATTGCCTTTGCTCCAAGGCTTGGTGAACATAATGAGGAGGTTTATGGAGAGGTCCTTCATTATGACCGCAGGAAGCTGTCGGATCTGAAGGAGAGAGAGATCATCTGATGGGGCTTCGGGATGGTGAAAAGGGGGTGATAGGGGGCTTCAAACGGGAAAAAGATGATGGGTTGTTGGTTTTTTCCAGGAAACAAGAAACAAGTCTAAGAAAGGAGCTAGGGAGATGAAGAGAATCCTTGTTTTGGTCATCAGTCTGTTTGTGGCCATGTGGGCCGTCCCTGAGTTGGCTTTTTGTCAAAAGATCAAAATGCGCTTTGGCCATGTAGCACCTCCGGTTCACGGGCAGCACAAGGGTGCATTGCATTTTAAAGACCAGGTGGAGATGAATTCAAATGGGAGAATCGAGGTCTCCGTTCATCCTGCGGGACAGTTGGGAGGTGAAATGGCCCTTGTTGAACAAGTTCAACTGGGGACCCTGGAGATGGGTTCAGTCGGAGATCCCACTTTGACAAACCTGATTCCACAGTTAGCCCTTTTCTCCCTTCCCTTTTTCTACCCTGACAAGGAGGCCGTGGAGAGGGTTTGGAGCGGGGCGGTAGGTCGCAACGTGGCCAAATACTTTCCTCCAAAAGGCATGGTGATGCTGGCTTGGTCCGGGAACAGCTTCCGCGATTTTGGTAATTCAAAACTGGCCATTCACAAACCGGCCGAATTGGCAAGTCTCAAAATGAGGACGCAGGAGAGCCCTGTCTTTATCGAAGCCTACAAAGCGTTGGGTGTCAACGCAGTTCCCATTCCATGGCCTGAGGTTTTTAGCTCTCTTCAGCAAGGGGTGGTTGATGGAATTGACCTTCCCTATAACGGCATGTGGATGGCCAAAACCTACGAGGCTCTGAAGTATGTGACGATTTCAGGGTGGGTTTATTCGGGGATAATTTTCACTATGAACAAGAAATTCTATGATTCGTTACCCGCGGATCTCAAGGATGTTGTGGTTCAGGCGGCCTATGAAGCCGGGCGAGTCAGCCTTGGCATCAATTACCAGGACGATCTGGTAGCTCTAACGGGGCTGAAATCCAAGGGCCTACAGATCAATTCATTAACGCCGGAGGAGAGAGAAGCTTTCAAAAAACTGGTTATGCCTGTCCATGATAACTGGAAGAAGAAGATCGGGGAGGATCTGTATAATGCGGCTGCAAAAATCATTCAAGAAAAATAGTGGAGAAAGATAAGCTTCGATAAGCGGCTCTCCTCATCTCTTTCGTGGCCGAGGCGTTCAATGATGAAGCGCATCGTTTCTTTTCTCTGCTTGATTGAGGAAGTCATCCTTTGGGGTGCCGTTCTCCAGATGGTCTTGCTTTGTTTCTTACAGGTGGTTCTCCGTTATTGTTTCAGCCTGGGGTTTGCGTGGGGTGAAGAGCTGCTCAGGTTTGAAGTGGTTCTCGTCGCTTTCATCGGGGCAGGCCTGTGTGTAAAGAACGGAGCCCATATCGGGGTGGATTTCGTGATCCAACTTTCATCTCCCGAAGTGAAGAGAATTTTGGCTTCCGCTGCTCACGGATTCACGGCTGGTTTCTGTGCCCTGCTCTGCTACCTGTGCATTGCCATTATCCTACAGTTGAAAGACCTCGGTTTTGTCACGCCGGCTTTAGGGATACCCAAGTACATCCCCTACGTTCCTCTGGCTCTCGGGAGTTCCATCGTTGCCCTCCGCTCGTCCGGGGAGCTGTGGAAGTTGGTATCGGAACCCCAAACAGGCAGGGAAGGGGGTAGCGAGAAACCATGAACTATCTGATATTCCTCGCCTTCTTCGTTGTCTTGATCACGGGAGCACCCATCGCCGTTGCGCTCGCTATCACGACTTTGCTTTTCATCGTTCTCACAACGAACATATCTGCTCAGGTCCTTGTGCAGCAAATGTATTCGGCCATCGATACTTCCCTTCTTCTTAGTGTCATTTTCTTCATCCTCGCTGGAAACATTATGACAGCGGGAGACATCTCGAATCGTTTAATCCGGATCGGGAATGCTTTATTAGGAAACGTGAGGGGTGGGCTCGCTATCTCCTCGGTGTTGGCTTGCATGTTTTTTGCGGCCATTTCAGGCTCCTCTCCGGCCACGGTTGTTGCTGTAGGATCCATCATGATTCCGGCTCTCATAAAAGCGGGTTACGGGAAGCATTTTTCGATCGGCCTGCTGACATCTGCCGGGTCCATGGGGATTTTGATTCCTCCGAGCATCCCCATGATCATCTACGCCCTCGTCATGAGTGAATCGGTGACGAAACAGTTTATGGCGGGGTTTGTACCCGGAATAGTACTTGGATCATGCTTCGTCTTGTATGCAATTGTCGCGTGTCGCGGGAAGGAATGGGGGAGGCGTGAGCAAACAAATTGGAAAGAGGTAAAGGCAGCTCTTAAAGAAGGGTGCTGGGGCCTTTCCCTCCCTTTCATTATTCTGGGGGGGATCTATGGGGGGTTTTTCACCCCAACGGAGGCATCAGCCGTGGCGGTTGTGGCGGCTCTTATCATCGAGCGTTTCATCCACAAGAAGATAAAAATACGACAACTCAAAAGCGTGTTTCTGAATTCAGCGATGACCTCCGCGAGCATCCTTTTCATCATTTCTGCTGCTGGGACCATGTCCTGGTATATGGGGATCGAGCAGATTCCAAACGCAGTAGCAGAAGCAATCGGGGGGGTGATACAGCATCCGTGGGTGTTCTTGCTCACCGTAAATGGGTTCCTTCTTATCCTGGGGTGCTTCATGGATCTGGTTTCAGCCATGCTCATCCTTGGACCAATATTTCTTCCGATGCTCAACAAATTTAACATTGATCCCATCCATTTCGGGATCATCATGGTCCTAAATATCGAAATAGGCTTTCTGACACCCCCATTTGGAATAAACCTTTTTGTATCTTGCGGTATTCTGAAAGAGCAGTTTGCTGAGGTTATGAGAGGCGTGATGCCTTATGTCATTCTAATGTTTGCGTGCTTGCAGCTCATTACTTACGTTCCGTGGTTGTCAACGGTTTTGCCTGCCCTATTGATGAAATAGAAGGA